>NZ_JBHRSA010000009.1:0-88340 GCF_042643145.1 Virgibacillus xinjiangensis | reverse complement strand
CATATAATCAATAAGTGGTTGAAAAATTGTAACTAGAATTTACACAACAATGAGGACTTGACTAGGAGGAGTGCGGAATCAGCGGGAGAGCGGGTATATCGGCAGGAGGCGCACGGAATCAGCGGGAGAGCGGGTATATCGGCAGGAGGAGTGCGGAATCAGCGGAGAGGGAGTATATCGGCAGGAGGAGTGCGGAATCAGCGGGAGAGCGGGTATATCGGCAGGAGGAGTGCGGAATCAGCCGGAGGAGTGCGGAATCAGCGGGAGGGGGAGTATATCGGCAGGAGGAGTGCGGAATCAGCGGGAGAGCGGGTATATCCCCAGGAGGGGTGCAGAACTGTAGGTCTAGCCGTCCTTCTGGAAACATAAAAAAACTGCCGTTCAAACGGCAGCTTTTTTATTAGGCGCGGAACCTGTGAAGAAAGCTTTTAAGACGATCGTTATCGGAATGCTCAATCACCTCACTGGCAGAACCTTGTTCAGCGATGACTCCTTCATCTAAGAAGAGTACTTTATCAGCTACGTCCAGCGCAAAATCCATTTCATGGGTAACAAGAATCATCGCCATTTCACCTTCCTTGGCAATGTCCCGGATTACTTCCAGCACCTCACCTACTAACTCCGGATCAAGGGCGGAGGTGACTTCATCAAACAGCATGACTTTTGGCCTCATGACAAGGGCTCGAGCCATGGCTACGCGCTGTTTTTGGCCACCTGACAACTGGCTGGGATAGCTGTCCAGCTTGTCACCTAGCCCAACCTTGTTGAGCATTTCAATAGAACGTTCGCGTGCTTTATTTTTATCTTCTTTTTTGACGTGGACAGGTGCAGTCATACAGTTTTCGAGAATTGTCATATGCGGAAACAGATTGAAATGTTGGAATACCATTCCGATATCGCCGCGAATTTCCCGAAGATGTTTCTCGTTTGCTTTGATTTCTTTGCCATCCTTCTCCATTTTCCAGAGGTTTCTGCCATCGACAAGGATATCCCCTGAGGTTGGTTCTTCCAATGTCATTAGCATTCTTATGATCGTTGTTTTCCCTGAACCGCTGGGCCCAATTACTGCGACTTTTTCGGCGGGGAAAATGTCCAGGTCGATCCCCTGCAGGACTTTCGTCTCTCCGAAGGATTTATGGACATCTTTGAATTGAACGATTGGTTCTGTCATTCTGTCACCGCTCCTTTGGTACTGTTAAGTGTTGTTTTTTTAGTGAATCTTGTGTTCATTTTCTTCTCCAGCTTTCTGATCAAGATAGCGGATGGATAGCTTAAAACTAGGAAAATCAATGCCACGATGGTCAATGGCTCCAAGTATGACCAATATTGTGCTCCATAGCTGTTTGCCAGGCTGAGAATGCCGACGACTCCGATTGTGGAAGCTAGCGGTACTTCTTTAAACATGATGATCAAGTAGTTGCCAAGCATCGGAATGGTAGGCGGCAGTGCCTGTGGCAGAATGACCTTCGTCCATTTTTTGCGGGTAGAGAAGTTCAATGCTCTAGCTGCTTCCCATTGTCCTTTATCTACTCCTTCAATGCCCGACCGGTATATTTCCCCGATGTATGTACTGAAATGGATGCCAAGCCCGAGCAGAGCGCTTGTGAATGGACTCAGTGTCATACCAATTCCAGGGATCATCGGCCATGCGTAATAAATAAAGAATAACTGAACCAGCGGCGGAGTGGAACGGATGAATTCCATCGTCCATGTAACCACCCAGTTCAACGGCCTGTTTGGTATTCTCCTCAGGAATGTCCAGACAAAGCCGAAGATCAGAGCGAAGATATAACAGGCAAATGTCAACCCTACCGTCACACCCAAACCTTGAAGGATGATGGGGAAGGCTTCAGAAAAGGTGTCCCAGCTCCAATAATTATTATTCATCAGCCAGCCACCCCTTTCTTAGAAATCGCTTCTCCTTTTCGTGTCAGCCAAATCAATGGCAATGCCAAGATAAAGTAGAGGATAAGTACTAATAAGTATACAATAGGTGCTTCTGAAAGGTTGGAGCTTCGGTATATGTCTCCATAATATAGGATGTCTGTCATACCGATCAATGATACGAGAGATGTAGCCTTAAGCATTTGAATCAGGTAGTTTCCAAATTCGGGCAGCATCATTCGTACTGCCTGAGGAAAGATGACAAGCCGCATACGCTGGAACCTTGACATATTCAATGCTGTGGCTGCTTCTGTTTGTCCTTTGGCTACGGAGAGGATCGAGCCCCGTACAACCTCCGACATGTATGCTCCATAGTTCAGGGCAATAGCTATGACACCCGCCCACCAGTTGCTTCCGAGTTCAATGTTGAACAGCATCGGAATTGCATAATATAGCCAAAAGAGCTGTACAATCAAGGAAGTTCCTCGGAAGACTTCCACGTAGAATCCAGTGAATTTGCGTATGAAAATGTTCTGTGACAAGCGGCAAAGACCTGCGACAAATGCCATCAGATATCCGAAAAATGCCGCGCCCAGTAATACAGTGACGGTTATACCAAGCCCTCGCATGAGCTGAGGGAAAATATCTATTATAGCACTAATGGTGATCACTCCTTTGTCTGTTCTTTTTTTCATAAGCAGGTGTTACCAGGAAAAATGAAAGGGCCTGGCTCCCTGGGTGAGGGAACCGGACCCTTTGGAGTCGACTAGTTCAACTGATCGTTTAATTGACTAATGCATGGCATGCTCAGTGGATTAAACTTCTCCGTTGCAAATTGCCTCGGTTGTCACTTCGCCAGGTTCCACCATGTTGCTTTCTTCGCTGAATCCATTAGCTTCCAGAAGTTCAGCTACTGTACCGTCTTCTTTCAGTTGTTGAAGTACTTCATTATATGCGTCACGCAGCTCTGTATTCTCCAGGCTGAAAGCTGCTGCTCCATAGCTTGGTACACCTTCAATATCAGGCTGTTCAAAGCTTTCTACGAATTCAAGTCCATCTGTATCCGCTGATTCCAACGCCATTTTAACCGTCATTTCCGTACCCGTGGTAGCATCTGCTCTTCCAGATTCTACTGCCGAGAAGGTTGCTGGGATATCAGATGCCGTCTGGATCTGATCATCACTTACCCCTTCAGATCGCAAGAATTCATTCTCAGTGGCTCCCTCCATAACGACGACAGTAGCGTCAGGGTTATCGGCAATATCTTCATAGCTTTCCAGTCCAAGTGGATTGCCTGCTTGTACAATTAACCCTTCCCCGTACTGCATGGTAGGCTCACTGAATGCTGCATTCTCACACCGGCCCGGTTGGATGGCCATTCCAGCTGTAACGACATCAAACTGTCCCGCTTGAAGTCCTGGGATCAACTGGCTGAAATCGGACAACTGGGATTCCATGTTGTCGATGCCAAGTTCTTCGAAAACTGCTTTGGCAATGTCGACAGAAGCCCCCTTAAGTTCTCCGTTGTCTTCATAGGCATAAGGTGCTTCATTCGCAAATCCAATCGTAACAGTACCAGCCTCCTGCAACTGTTCCAGTTTGCTGCCGTCAGACTCGGAACCACCGTTGCCATTTCCTCCGCTTGACTCGTTGCCAGAACCACAGGCAGCAAGTAGCAGAATCATAAGTACTAGAAAAGATGTTGATAATAATTTCTTCATCCCTGTTTGACCTCCCCTTTGATTAGATAAACCTTTTGCGGTGACTTTTCTACTAGGTATATATCACCGCTGCAACGCTAAAAAAAAGATGACGTGCAGATGAAACTAAGTATTCATGAATCATATTTTCATGTTATCTGTAAATTTAGACGAGTACAAATGCAATATATTTTGATAATTCCCAACATAACGTCAAATTTAGTGTTTATCGGAACTCATCGCCTGCTTATAGAGTTATGCTCCTCCATGTATGGATATCCTTTGAATTCCCTAATTTTCGTCATTAGCTATAATTGGATGACAGGAATTTAAAGAGTTCTCGTATGATAGACAAAAAGCAAGGAAAAAGGTAGGATTGCATTGGAATAAAAGAGGAACAGAACAATATAGAGAACTTATAATGGGAAAGGAAGGAATCACAAATGTGGATGTATATAACAGCTGCCATAGTGATAGCAGCGATTGTATTAGCTCTATCCTTATTTACCATTTCAAAGGGCTACGAATATGAACATACGATTGATCCCCCTTTAGATGAGCAGAATAATAGCAAGACAAGAGAAACGAAGGAGGAGAAGAAATGAAATTCTCTACGATCGGTACAAGCTGGATAACGGAGAGCTTTATTCAGGCGGCGGAAGCCTCTGGAAGAGCCCAGTTCCTTTCTGTGTATTCGAGGTCAGGAGACAGGGCAAAAGAGTTTGCTTCAAAGAATGGGGCCGTCCGTTGGTTTGATAAGATGGATGAAATGTTGGAGGACTGTTCGGATTTCGTCTATATTGCCTCGCCGAACAGCATGCATGCTGAGCAGATCCTCCGTTGTCTAGATAAAGGAAAGCATGTATTTTGTGAAAAGCCTATGGTAGCTACAGAGGAAGAATGGCACGCGGTCAAAGAAGCGGCCGATCGAAACAATCTTTTCGTCATGGAAGGCTATCGCCATCTCTTTTCTCCGAACTATCAAAACTTGAAGAAACACTTGGCCAGGGCAGGGAAGGTACGGAGCGCAGTGTTGCAGTATGTGCAGTATTCTTCCAAATACGATGCATTTAAAGAAGGAAGGAATCCGAATGTTTTTTCGCCGGAATTTGCCGGCGGAGCATTGATGGATTTGGGAGTCTATCCATTAAGCATGGCCATTGATTTATTTGGCGAGCCGAAAAAAGTAGATTATTTTCCGGTTGCCTTGGCCAACGGGATTGATGGCAGCGGTACCTTAGTTCTTACCTATGAGGACTCAAGTATAACCATTCTTTGCTCAAAGATTGCACAGGCAACTATTCCTTCAGAAATCCATGGAGAGGATGGAACGTGGACCATGAATCATCTTGCTCCCATCGGTTCCTTGACCTTTTATGACAGGAAGTCCAAGAAGATAGAGGAAACGGCTGTGGCACAGTCGGATAATGATATGCTATATGAAGCGGAAATCTTTGTGAAAATGATAGAGAATAATGACAGGGTTCTCTATGAGGCACTCATGGAAAGAAGCAGGCTTACCGTGGAATCACTGGAAAGAGCGCGGAGCCAAGCAGGCCTTTCATTCTCCGTATGAACGAGAGGATCAGCTAGAATATTTAAGCCGCACCAACCCATAGCCGGGGTGTGCGGCTTTTTACTCGTCCATTTTCAGTCTATCTATTTTTGCTCTCCCCATCGGGCCTTATTGGAACCGACTTCAGAACTTCTCCGCTTTCAAAGAAGTCTACCAGCCTGCTAATCCAGTCATAGTAAGCTGTCCATTCCTCCAGTTCTATTTCCAATTCTTCTTTCTTTTTCTGTGCCGTTTCTGAAAATTGCCCATCATACCTCTGTTCCACATTTCTCAGCTGATCTTGCAATTTTCTTGCTAAATGGGAGTTTTTGCTTACTACCTCTCTCCAATTTGTGGTGAATAGGGAAATAAAGGTTTGAACATAGTCATTCTCCACTCGGTAATGTTCTTTTCTGCTGCCTTTGACGAATTCTTTCTCAGCAATATTCAGCGCTATCATCTGCCGCATTACCTGACTCATCCTGGTTTTGCTCATCCCTGTTTCTTCGGCAAGTTGATCTAAGGTCATTGGTTTCCGATTCAAGTAGATAATCCCCAACAATCGTCCGATGGTGGAAGAGACGCCGAATGTTTTCATATTGTCGGCAATCCTGTCTGAAATTTGATCCTCTGCCCGTTGCAGTTCCTCCATTATTAAAGCTTCTGTTGTTTCACTCATGAACTCTGTCCCCCGAAATTATATTTTACGTTACAATAACATTCCTGTTTTAAAAAAGAAAATACCATTACTGGCCATTCTTATCTATCTCGGGGCGTTCCCCGTTTTGCAATTCACGTATACTCAAGCCGAATTCCATCTGCAGGTGGGGATAATCAGGAAATCTCTGCCAATCACCACCCCATGTAAAGCCGAGTTCTTTCGCAATGGCTGCAACTTCCCTCCAGTCGGACTTTCCATTTTCATTGCCGTCATAGTGGATATCCCACAGGAGGTTTCCGCTTTCGTCAGCCAATGCGTAATCGATGGCCAACCCGTAATTATGGTAGGACTCACCTCCTCGGGCATTGGTGACGATGTTTCCATTATCTGATCGTCCTTGCTCATACAGTTGATTCTGTTCTTCTATGGAGCGGACGGTATCTGTGATGACTACACGAATCCCCTTTTCTCGGGAGCGCTCAAGCAGTATATCTTTTTTTTCTTCAACAACCGGATGAAGACTGTCCGGGAGGGAAGGCTCCTTACCTGCTTCCCTATTATGATCAGTTGACTGCTGTTGGTTAAAAGCAGTAAATACGATGGCTAAAAAAGCGAAAATAATTGTCCAGGGAAGCAATATGCCTCGGATGCCTTTCATGATTGAAGTCCTTTCTCAGAAGAGTATAGAGACTTCATTTTATCAGAAGCCGGAAGAAATACTCTAGCGGGACAGTAAAAAAAGAGCTGGTAGTTGAAAATATAAGCGTTCCCCCCTTGAAAGTTAAAACGTTTACATATATTATGGAAGGTGATAGTGAAATTAGTTTGTTTACCAAACAAAATAATTTAGTTGCTAGTTATTTTAGTAAAGGTATGTATGTTAATATAAGAAGCAGCTAAAGATGTTTTCAATAAAAGGGAAGGGTGATGAAAATGAAGACGTTTATAACAGAAGACTTTCTTCTATATAATGATACGGCGAGAGAACTGTATCATGGTACAGCCAAAGATCTCCCGATCATTGATTATCATAATCATCTGAACGATGAGGAGATACTCCAAGATAAGAACTATGATAATCTTTCACAGATCTGGCTGGGTGGCGACCATTATAAATGGCGTGCTCTCAGGGCGAATGGTATTGACGAATCCTATATAACAGGGGATAAAAGCGATTATGAGAAGTTTCTAGCTTGGGGAAAGACCGTTCCAAACACTTTCGGTAACCCACTGTATCATTGGACACATCTAGAGCTGCTGAGATATTTTGGCATAGATGAAGTCTTTAATGAAGAATCAGCACCGGCGATATGGGAAGAAGCCAACCGGAAACTTGCAACGCCGGAATTTTCCGTGCGTTCTCTGCTGAAAAGGGATAATGTGGAGTTTGTAGGTACAACGGATGATCCAACAGACGACCTGGCAAATCATATCGCTCTGGCCAAAGAGGATCAATCCTTTACTGTATCCCCTTCTTTCCGTCCGGATAAAGGACTTGGCATTGAAAAAGGAGATTTTCTGGACTGGGTAGAAAAACTGGGCAATGTTACTGGATCTTCTATCAGTACGTATGATGCGTTTCTCCAAGCATTGGCTGAGCGGGTCGATTTCTTCGATCAGCATGGATGCCGGAGTTCGGACCATGGCATAAATGTACTCTACTTTGAGCAAGCTTCCAAGGAAGAAGTTTCTGCTATTTTCGCTAAACGGCTGAAGGGTGAAAAACTGAGCGAAAAAGAAATGGATCAGTTCCGCACCTATACATTGCTGACGTTGGGTGAACTGTATGCTGATAAAGGTTGGGCCATGCAGCTCCACATCAGTCCATTACGGAACAATAATACAAGAATGTTCCATCAGATTGGACCTGACAGTGGATTTGATTCCATTGGCGATCCTCTGGTTGCTGAAAAGCTGTCCCGCCTATTGGATGAATTGGAGAAAATTGGCAAGCTGCCAAAAACGGTGCTATACAGCCTGAATGCAAAAGATTATAATGTCCTGGCATCCATGGCAGGCAATTTCCAGAATGCGGAAGTCCCTGGAAAGGTTCAATTTGGAACTGCATGGTGGTTTAATGATACAATAGATGGCATGGAAGATCAGATGAAGACCTTGGCAAATATCGGACTTATCAGCAACTTCATCGGAATGCTGACTGATTCCCGCAGTTTCCTGTCTTTCTCCCGCCACGAATACTTCCGGAGGATTCTGTGTAATTTACTGGGTACATGGGTCGAAGAAGGCAAGGTGCCAAAGGATATGGAACTGCTTCGTAAGTATGTCCGGGGAATCTGCTATGAAAATGCCAAAAGGTATTTCTCCATCTAATTTAGTTAAATTTGTGAATAAGGTAGGTTAGAGATATGTCAAAACAACAAATCGGTGTCATTGGTTTAGCGGTAATGGGTAAAAATCTGGCGATGAATATTGAAAGCAGAGGCTACTCTGTTGCCGTCTTCAACCGTTCCTATGAAAAAACGGAAGCATTTCTTGATAATGAGGCGAAAGGCAAGAATTTTACTGGCGCAAAAACCATTGAGGAGTTCGTTAATTCACTGGAAAAGCCTCGTAAGATTCTTCTGATGGTCAAAGCAGGGCCTGCTACTGACGCAACCATCGAATCCTTGCAGCCGTATCTTGAAGAAGGAGATATTTTGATTGACGGTGGTAATACCCTTTACGAAGATACGATCCGTCGAAACAAAAAGCTGGATGAGACAGGCATCCACTTCATCGGTACAGGAGTCTCCGGCGGGGAAGAGGGAGCTCTGAACGGCCCTTCCATCATGCCGGGTGGCCAAAAAGAGGCATATGATCTGGTTGCTCCTATCCTTGAAGCCATTTCCGCTAAAGTAGAAGGCGACCCTTGTGTAACGTATATTGGTCCTAACGGAGCCGGCCACTTTGTGAAAATGGTGCATAATGGTATTGAATACGGGGATATGCAGCTGATTTCTGAAGCGTACTACATCTTGAAGCATGTACTCGGTATGGACACGGATGAACTCCATGATGTGTTTACGGAATGGAACAAAGGTGAGTTGGACAGCTATCTGATTGAAATCACTTCCGATATCTTTACGAAGAAAGATGAGGAAACTGGAAAGCCTATGGTTGATGTCATCATGGATAAAGCTGGACAGAAGGGTACAGGAAAATGGACAAGCAAAAACGCCCTGGACCTAGGTGTACCACTTCCATTGATTACTGAATCTGTCTTTGCCCGTTTCATCTCTTCCCTGAAAGATGAGCGCGTAAAAGCAAGCAAAGTATTGAACGGACCGAAACCGGAAAAGTTCGATGGAAACAGAGAAGAATTGATTGAAGCCATCCGGAAGGCATTGTACATGAGTAAAATATGTTCCTATGCCCAAGGTTTTGCACAAATGCGTGCAGCATCGCAGGAGTATGGATGGGACCTTCAATACGGAGATATTGCTATGATTTGGCGCGGCGGCTGTATCATCCGTGCACATTTCCTTCAGAAAATCAAGGAAGCATATGACCGTGACCCAGATTTGGCAAACCTTCTGCTGGACCCTTACTTCAAAGAAATTGTGGAAGGCTACCAATCTGCCCTGCGTGAAGTTGTATCTGTAGCTATCAAGAACGGAATTGCTGTTCCTACTTTTGCAAGTGCTATTGCTTACTATGACAGCTACCGTTCTGAAGATTTGCCTGCCAACTTGATCCAAGCGCAGCGCGATTACTTTGGTGCACATACCTACGAACGTAAAGATAAAGAAGGGGTCTTCCATACGAACTGGTTCTAAACCCTGAAAAACAGCCGGAGGAGGCATTCTTCCCGGCTGTTTTTATTTTCTTTGGCGAGTGATGAATAATAAGGGCCAAAAAAAGAGCACTTGGAAAGTTTATGCCTTTCCAAGTGCTCTTTTACTTGATTTAGCTGATTTTAGCGGAAGTTGTTTCAGATGGAAGTACTTCATTCATGCTCCCGGTACGGTAACCTGCCAGATCGGCGGAAACATAGCTGAAGCCTAGCTCTTGGAGTTTCAGTTGTATTTCTTCCCGATGCTTCAACAGGTCTGTTATATTCTCCGGAGTGACTTCCACACGGGCCACCTCACCATGATGACGGACGCGGACCATATCGAAACCTAAGCGGTTGATGAATTTCTCTGCTTGGTCAACCTGCTTGATTTTAGCTTTATCAAGCTTCGTGCCGTAAGGGATGCGGGATGCCAGGCTGCAGGAGGCCGGTTTGTTCCAGACCGGAATGTTCAATTCCTTGGTAAGTTCACGTACTTCCTGTTTATACATATCCGCTTCCTGAAGGACACTGCGCGCGCCTTCTTCTGTCCTTGCTTTAAGACCTGGGCGGAAATCATCCATATCATCCATAATCATTCCATCCAGAACATAGTCATACCCCTTTTCTTCTGCCAATTGGTTCAGATGGCTGTAAAGAAGTTTTTTACTGTAATACCAGCTGTCCGGGGTGTTGGCAGCGATATTTTCGTCTTCTAATTCTTTGATTTCCGTTTTAAGAACGGGAATGCCCATTTCTTCGGCGAGTTTGACAGCACCATCAAATTCCTCCTGGCGGAATAATTCGGATGCTACTACAGCAGCCAGGACGTTATCTGCTCCAAGCTCTTCTTCAGCCCGCTTCAGCACCAGTGTGCTGTCGACTCCTCCTGAAAAAGCTACAAGTACGCGGTTCATTCCGGAAAGGATTTGACCGAGATGCCTATTTTTTTCCAAGGTGGTTTGTCTCATGCTTTTCGCCTCACTTTTCGTATATTTCCTTATATATAAGGATTTTTCCCAATTTCACAAATTCAACCCTAAGAATAGGTTACTTCTCTCCCATCCCTCTGTCAACTGCAGGAACGCGTTTGTTTATCATACTGGTTTGGTCTCTTCCATATACAGTTGTGGTTCCTCGGGAAGGTCAAGCAAGAGCTTTGGAACCTTCAGGAAGTGTTTGATTGCTAGAGCACAAGCACCCATTACACATGCCTGATCACCTAGATTGGAAAGGACGATTTCTCTGTATTGGCTGACGGATGAATGCAAGTTGGCCTCGATTTCCTCTATAGCATTTGGGGTGGATTCCAGCACTTTACTATTCAGGACAATCGTTTCAGGATTATACAGGTTAATAATATTGTTCAACCCGATTGCTAGGTGGAAGAGAAAACTTCCCATTTGCTTAACTGCCGTCTCATCCTCCGTTTTCAGCAATTGTTGCAGGTCATCATAAGTGAGGGTAGCTCCCCCTAATTCTTCGGATAATCTGGCAAACAGGGCAGGTTCTGAGTTGTATTTTTCCCAACATCCTAGATTTCCGCAGCTACAGGGTTCACCACCGGGCGATAGAATCATGTGGCCCATTTCCCCGGCGTATCCATGATAGCCTTTCTGAATCTCTCCTTCTAGCATCATTCCCGCACCGATGCCGGAAGAGAGAATAATGGTTAATAAGTTATCACTTTTCTGGTGTTTATATACCCTTTCTGCGTAGACGGAAAGGTTGGCATTATTTTCTACGTTCACAATCAGACCAAGTCTTTTTTCAAGGTCTTCTTTCAAATTTTTATGATGCCATTGGTACTTAGGGACAAAATAAATATGTTCATCTTTGTTGACAGTCCCATGGACACCGATCATAACACTGACCAGACCATATTTGCTGCTCTTGCATTCCTCATGCAATGAGCGTATTTTATCTTCGAGTATTTGAACGATCTCTTCATAATTAATCGTGTCTAATTCCATGACTCCCGTTTTTACTGGGTTACCAAGCAAGTCGGATAAACTGAAGTGGATTTTCTTATAGTCCAAGTCGAAGCCCAATACATAGGCAGCTTGTTGGTTGATGGCGAGCATGATCGGTCTTCTTCCCACGGTGTGGTGCTCCTGCCTCGTCTCATAAAGCAACTCTTCCTCCAGCAGGTCAGCTACCTGCACAGAAATGGTCGCTTTATTCAGTCCCGTGATTTTGGACAGGTCTGCTCGGGAGATCATTCCATATTCAATGATGCGCTCCAATATAATGCTCCTGTTCAACTTCTTGATGTATGCCCCATCGCCAGTAGACATGATTTTCCCCCCTTGTTTGACTGTCGGCCGCCTCTAAGTGTATGGTGAAATTAATTAGAGGTACGGAGTTGACGTCATTAAAACCTTAGTGCTATTATTTATCAGTCAACAACATAATTTGTTTGACAAACAAATTTATAATCATTACTTATCCATTATAATGTAAAGGTTTACAATTATGCAAGGTGATAAATACTTTCGCTTACCATTCCAACAGAAGAAGGAGTTATCGAAGATGAGTATCCTCTACTTTGATTGTTTTTCCGGTATCAGCGGTGACATGACCATCGGTTCTTTAATAGATGCCGGTGCGGATGCTTCCCATTTGAAAGAAGAATTGAAGAAACTTAAGATAGAAAATGAATATGAATTGAAATGGACAACCGTCAACAAAAATGGAATAACCAGTACAAAGTTTGATGTTATTCTGCAAGAGGAAAATCATTCCCATGAAGAGGGGCAATCCCATGGAGAAGATGTGGTAGAACACACGCATACTCACCATGATGGCAGCCATTCTCATGAACATCACCACCATCATCATGGTCATCATCACCATGAACACCGAACGTACAAAGATATTGTCAGAATGATCGAGGAATCCGGATTGGAAGAAGGTGTGAAGGCAACTGCATTGCGCATCTTCACGAAAATCGGAGAAGCGGAAGGGAAGATTCATGGGCAACCACTGGACCAGGTGCATTTTCATGAAGTAGGAGCAGTGGATTCCATCATAGATATTGTAGGAACCGCAATCCTCATCCATCAGTTGGGAGTGGAAACAATTGTGTGTTCCCCGATTCCGGTAGGCGGGGGGAAAATTCATATTGACCATGGAATCTATCCAGTGCCGGCACCCGCTACCCTGGAAATATTGCGGGGTGTCCCGATAATGACAAGTAATATCAAAGGAGAGCTGACCACGCCGACAGGTGCTGCAATTGCAGCAGTACTTGCAGAGGATTACGGTGCTATGCCTTCTATGGAAATAAAAGAGATAGGATACGGGGCAGGGAGCAAAACGTTTAAAAACCATCCAAATGTGCTGCGCACGGTCATTGGAAAATAGATATTGATCCGGAAAGGGGAATGAACATGAAAATAGCATTGATCGCTCATGATAAAAAGAAACAGGACATTATCAATTTTGCCCGCGCCTATCAACATATACTTCGTAAACATGAATTATATGCAACAGGAACAACTGGTTTGAGGATTGCTCAGAATACCGGGCTTTCCGTCCACCGGTTCCAGTCCGGCCCTCTTGGAGGCGACCAGCAGATCGGCGCTCTAATAGCTGATAACAGTATGGATATGGTATTATTCTTCCGTGATCCGCTTACTGCCCAGCCGCATGAACCCGATGTTTCTGCCCTCATGCGCTTGAGTGATGTATATAATGTACCGCTTGCGACTAATATGGGAACTGCTGAGCTGCTCATCCATTCCTTGGAGAGGGGAGACCTGCAATGGAGGGAAGTTGTAAAGGATCGGTAGGCGCAAATTGCGTCTACTCCAGGAAAGGTTGGCTGTAAGGACCGGAACCTTTCCTGAATCCCCCTCCTACGGGCCGAAAAAAGCGAATTATTATTTGACCGCAGCATGAGAGAATGGTATTCTGGACATAAATAATTTGTTTAGTAAACAAACAAATTTACGCAACTACATAACGATGAATCAGAGCCTGTATTACTCTCGTCTTTGAAAGGGATTACAAGGATTTTCCTGACTTTTCATGTAGGATAGTGTTAAGATGACGAGGAATGGGAAATATAGGATAAACAACGTACGATGCATAAATAAAGCATTGGTTATAAAGGAGTGTGTGGAAATGGGAATTCTTCAGGAATTGGTAAAAGATATCCCGCTCCCGAAAATGGCTAAAGTGAAGCAGGAGTTTGACCGGGTACAGGTGGATGACTTAACAGCCTCACTGAATGGTGAACTTGACAAGGAGTATATTAAACAGTCGGTGAAGCCAGGTATGGAAATAGCCATTGCCGTTGGAAGCCGTGGGATGGATCGTCTAGTCGAAATGACAGAGGTCACGGTGAAGTTCCTTCAGGGATTAGGGGCTAAACCATTCATTGTTCCTTGTATGGGAAGTCATGGCGGCGCAACCGGCCCAGGGCAAAAAGCAGTGCTAGAGCATCTGGGAATTACCGAGGACAGTGTGAATGCTGAAATTCGTTCCTCCATGGAAGTGATCAAAGTAGGAGAGCTGGATAACGGTCTTCCTGTTTATGTCGATAAAATTGCTTCAGAAGCTGATGGCATTGTGGTCATTAACCGCGTCAAGCCGCACACAGCGTTCCGGGGCAGGGTAGAAAGCGGCATTATGAAAATGATCAGTATCGGTCTTGGCAAGCAGAAAGGCGCGGAAGCCTGCCATCAGCTTGGATTCAAACATATGGCGGAACATGTGCCAGCCATGGCCAAAATGACCATGGCCAAGATGCCGATTCTGTTTGCGGTAGCCACGGTAGAAAATGCGTTTGACAAGGTAACCAAAATTGAAGTTCTCGCTCCAGACGAAGTGGAGGAACGTGAAACTGAACTGCAAAAGCTGGCTAAAGAGATGCTCCCGCAGATCCACATCCCGGAAATCGATGTGCTCGTAATCGATGAAATAGGCAAGAATATCAGTGGAGATGGAATGGATCCGAATATAACCGGCAGGTATCCAACTCCGTATGCATATGGTGGGCCTGATGTAACCAAGATGGTGGTCCTAGACCTCACACCTGAGACAGAAGGGAATGCCAATGGAGTGGGTACTGCAGATTTCACCACACAGCGTCTCGTCGATAAGATGGACCGCGAGGCAACTTATGCTAATGGACTTACTTCTACAGTGGTGGGGCCGACGCATATATCCACCACCCTCCCGAATGATGAGCAGGCGATAAAAGCGGCCATTAAAACCTGCAATATTCTTGATTTTACGAAAGTCAAGCTCGTACGTATCAAAAATACACTGGAAATCAGTGAAATAGAAGTATCCGAGGCATTGTTGGACCATGTAGAGGAGCATGACAGCATGGAGAAACTAACAGAGCCTCAGGAGATGGAATTCAATCAAGAGGGCAATCTAAAATAAAGAAACAGGGGGACTAGGAATGGCAAACTTATTTGACTTGACAGGGAAAACAGTAGTCGCTATCGGCGGAAACAGTACACTGGGAGGTTCCATGGCACAGGGTATGGCTGAACATGGTGCCAAGGTAGCCATTGTCGGCCGTAATATGGAGAAAGCCGAGGCAGTAGCGAACCAAATCAAAGAAGCTGGTGGAGAAGCCAAAGCATTTGTCGGAGACGTCAGTGATCTTTCGTCCATTGAAAAAGCTGCTGATGATATTGAACAGTGGGCCGGTGGCTGGGATGTGCTCTTGAATGCACCAGGTAAAAACAGCAGCACACCATTCATGGAACTCGAACCGGAAGAATGGGATGACATTATGGATGTCAATCTTAGGGGCCTCGTATTCACTACTCAATTATTTGCCAAGCGGATGATTGATCAAGGACGTAAAGGAAGCATCATCAATATTTCTTCTGTTTCCTCTACGACTCCTTTATCCAGAGTGTTCACTTACTCAGCCTCCAAGGCCGGTGTAAACAGTGTCACCCAATATCTTGCCAAGGAGTTTGCACCGCACGGCATCAGGGTTAACGCAATTATCCCTGGTTTCTTCCCGGCTGAACAGAACCGGAAAATCCTTGACGAGGGACGGATCAATTCGATCATGGCTCATACACCGATGGAACGTTTTGGTGAGCCGGAGGAACTGCAAGGTGCAGCGGTTTATCTTGCGTCTGATAAGGCATCTGGATTTGTCACAGGCTCGCTTCTCCGAGTGGATGGCGGATTCGGTGGAATGACTATATAAGTAGGTGAGAAGGCTTTGGTAGAAAATCCAAAGCCTTTTCTTCTCATGCTGTGGCAACATGATAGAATGGAAGGCGATGCATCACCCCCATGTTCGCTCATGGGGTTTTGCTAAGAGATTATGTTATGTAAAGGAAGATGCAGAGATGGCAAGAGAACTAGTAATAGGTTTGGATTTGGGAACAACCAGTGTCAAGGCTGTTCTGTTCGATATGAGTGGCAGTCTGGTTGCTGAATCAGAGCAAATGATTGATACTTTTCACCCCCAGCCAGGCTGGGCGGAACAAGACCCAACTCAAATCGAGGCTTCGTGCAGACAGGCATTGAAGGAAGTGACAAGTGAGGCGGAAATTCAAGAGGGGGAACTCACTTCCATTGGAATATCCGCTGCCATGCATTCGTTGATTTGCTTGGATGAGCAGGACAATCCACTGACCAACATGCTGATATGGTCGGATGGGCGAAGCAGTTCGCAAGCGGAAAAACTGTTGCATACCAAAGGGATGGAGATATACTCAAGGACAGGAACGCCAATCCATCCAATGTCACCATTGAATAAATTGCTTTGGATGAAAGAGAATGAGTATGAAGGTTATCAGAATGCCTCCAGCTATGTATCCATGAAGGAATATCTGCTCAAAAAATGGTATGGTGAGCGTGTCATCGATTATTCAATGGCTTCCGCTACAGGGATGTATAACCTTGAGAATCATGCTTGGGATGAAGAGGCGATGGAAATAGCTGGGATCAGGAAAGAACAGCTCTCCCAAATCGTGGCTCCCACCCATGTCCTCCGCGGAATGGACAGAGTAATTGCAGAGGAAATCGGTATATCTCCAGAAACACCGCTTGTGATCGGAGCGGCGGACGGACAATTGGCGAATCTGGGAAATGGTTCCATTCTTCCAGGAGAAGTGAATGTGTCGGTCGGGACAAGTGGTGCCATTCGCCAATTCATTCGCGGCGGAAAGGTCAACGAGAAGCATGAAACGTTCACCTATGCCTTTACCGAAGACACGTCCATTATCGGGGGACCGACCAATAATGGCGGTATTGCCTTGCAATGGCTGAAAGACCTGCTGGATTTTCAAGGTACACACGATGAGCTTACGTCCCTTGCCGAAGAGGTGGAGCCAGGAGCAGATGGAGTAATCTTCCTCCCATACGTGAATGGCGAGAGGGCACCGTTATGGAACCAGAATGCTAAGGGTAACTTCTACGGTCTGAGTATCGGACATCGGAAACCCCAGCTGGTACGGGCTGTACTGGAAGGGATCACCTTTAATCTTTACCAGATCGGAAAATCTCTTGAGGAAATAGCGGGTGAATCGAAGAAAATCAGCGTGAACGGCGGCCTTACCAAATCGCCACTGTGGGTGCAGATCATGGCAGATGTCTTCGGAAAGGAAATCCATCTGTCCGATACCCACCATAACGCAGCCTGGGGTGCAGCATGGACGGCTTTGGTGGGAGTAGGAAAAGTGGACTCATTTGAGGCCATCAAGGGAAACATACCATCTGAAAAAGCAGTGAAGCCGAACATGGAAAACCACCAAAAATACATGAAAATATATGAAAAATATGAGAAGATTGCTGAGGATATATCCATCCATTTCGTATAGCGGACGCGCTTGGGTGATGGAACGGGCTTAACTGCCCAGCGATCTGTGCTAAAAAATCGCCCCATGTCAGGAATTAACCTGTCATGGGGTATTTAAAAGGTGAGGTAAATCATGGAAGAGATATTAAAGAAAGTCCAGGACGGACAATTAAGTGTAGCTGAGGCCAAAGACCAACTGGCTGCTTATGAAAACCTCGGGTTTGCCAAGGTGGACCATAATCGGAAAGTACGTCAGGGATTTCCGGAGATCATATTCGGTGAAGGTAAAACAGCTGCCCAGATCATATCCATCATGGATGCAATCAAGTCTAGAGGGGATGACGTGCTGGCTACAAGGGTTGCGAAAGAAAAAGCCGAAGAAATCCTGAAATATCAGCCGGATTTCATCTATAATGAGACGGCTAACATTCTTTACTGGAAGAAAGATATGCAGCCGAATATGGGGGATACTGGTTATATTGCTATTGTATGTGCAGGGACATCCGATCTACGCGTTGCTGAGGAAGCTGCAGTTACTGCTGAGTTTCTTGGAAGCGATGTTCGCAGATTTTATGATGTGGGGGTGGCTGGCATCCATCGCCTGCTGGATAATGTGGAAGCCATTCGCGATGCTACGGTATCTGTCGTTGTGGCAGGCATGGAAGGTGCATTGCCGAGTGTGGTAGGGGGGCTTGTTTCCCGGCCGGTAATCGCTGTTCCTACAAGTATCGGTTATGGAGCTAATTTTCAAGGGCTCTCCGCGTTATTGGCGATGTTGAATTCCTGTGCTTCCGGTGTCAGTGTCGTGAATATCGATAATGGGTTCGGCGGTGCTTATAACGCTGTTATGATTGATCGGATGGCAAGGTCCGCAAGGGAAGAGGATTAACATATGGAAAGAGAACATCCACCCAATAACGAACATCTGGATACAGAAATGATCAAGCTGGAGGTCAACTTGGACGATACTCCTGGTGAATGGCTTGGCTATGTGATGGATGTCCTGTTTAAGGCAGGCGCAAATGATGTTTTTTACACGCCGATCTATATGAAAAAGAATCGCCCAGGTGTTCTACTCCAGCTTCTGTGTGCGCGTAGAGACTTGGAGAAGATGGAAGAAATAGTACTAAATGAAACCACAACTCTCGGTATTCGCTATTATCCATTGACCGTGCATCGGATGGAGAGGACTTTTACTCGGGTAGATACTGATTGGGGGCCTGTAACGGTGAAGTTAGGCATTAATCATGGCCGTGTATTTCAGCGTTCCCCCGAATTCGAGGATTGCAGAAAGATAGCAGTGAGAGAGGGAATACCGCTGAAAGAGGTTTATCAACAGGTATGGCAGAGAGTGGGTTCTGAATCTGAGTGGTGAACCTGTAACAGCGGAGTAATAGGTGAGTTCGAGCTGTTCCTTAAACGGGGGACAGTTTTTTTATGTCTGGATTATGAGATGGGATAGGTCTGTTTTCGATTTTTTTGGTTACGGTGTTAAACTGATAACAAGATGCACATACGCAACGGATAGGAGGAAGACGAATGAATCGATCATTAAGATGGGGAGTGCTCAGTACAGCTAAAATTGCTCAAAAAGAACTGCTTCCCGCCTTTCAGCGTGCAGAGAATGCTGTGGTAAATGCGATCGCCAGCCAAAGCAACAGCGGCAAAGCCAAGGAAGTTGCCGAGCAGTTCCACATTGAAAAGGTTTATGACAGTTATGAAGAATTGTTGAATGATAAGGAAATCGATGCGGTTTATATACCACTCCCAAATCACTTACATAAAAAGTGGGCCATCGAAGCAGCTAATCAAGGGAAACATATATTACTTGAAAAACCTGCAGCGTTGAATGCAGAAGAAACAGAAGAAATAGGGCAGGCTTGTAAAGATAATGGTGTCCATCTCATGGAAGCTTTCATGTATCATTTCCACCCGCAGCATGATCGGGTAAAAGAGATCATTGGAAACGGGGAAATAGGGGACGTGAAATTTATCAGGTCCAGTTTTTCTTTCTATCTCGGGAAAAAAGAGAATAATATCAAAATGGCCACTGAGAAGGGGGGAGGCAGCTTATATGATGTCGGCTGCTATACTCTGCACGCAATGAGGAACATCCTTCAGACCGAGCCTGAGTGGATCCACGCGTATGCTGATGCAGACCCTGAATATGGGGTGGATATAAGTGTAACAGGCTTCCTGAACTTTCCAAATGGAGTACGTGGCGTCTTTGATGCTGGCTTTGACAGGACGAAACGTGCAGAATATGAAGTGATTGGGACAGAAGGGACCATTCGAGTACCACGAGCATTTCGGCCGGATTGGAATGGGGGAGATGGGCTTGTCATTGTCGAGAAAACTGGATCCACCAGGACGGAGACTATTCAAGCGGATCAGTATAAAGAAGAGGTCGAACTATTCTCCCGTGCAGTACTTCAGGGAACGGAACCAGCTCATACATGGGAAAATACCATTGGAAATATGCGTGTGATCGATGCCTGTTTTGCCTCCATCCATCAACAGTCAGCCGTCAAGCTTCATTAAGATAAAAGCCTTCCCATACAGCAGCGTATGGGAAGGCTTTTATCTTACCCGCAAAACTTGCTGAAAAGTTTAAAAAAAAGCTTGTGTTATGAAGCGCTTACATATATACTCATATTAAGTTGATTAGTTTGTTTGGGGAACAAAATAATCGAAACTCGGCAAAGGGGGTAAATGGGGTGGAGGAAGCGTAGGCAACTTGAATGTCTTAGCAATTATGAAAGCGTTTTTTTATACCAAGGGGAGGTAATCTATCATGACGACAGCGTCAATAGAAACTAATAATTATCATTCAGCAAAACTATGGCAGATAGGGTTGTTCGCTTTAAACAATACAGCAACGAACTTATACATGTTTGCACTCATGTTTGTATCCTATTATGCAACAGGGGTTGCCGGGTTGACCGTTGTAATTGTCAGCACCATCCTTACATTCATGCGGGTGTTTGATGGTATCACAGACCCGATCATCGGTTTTATCATTGATAAGACGGAATCGAAATTTGGTAAATTTCGTCCGATAATGATTATCGGAAATATTATTTTAGCAGGTTCCATTCTAATTATGTATAATGTAACCCATCAATTGCCGGCTTCCTTCCAGATGATTTTCTTCATTGGGATTTATGCAATTTATATTGTAGGTTATACGTTGCAAACAGCAGTAACTAAAGCAGCGCAGACGGTATTGACGAACAATCCAAAACAGCGTCCTCTCTTTTCCATCTTTGACTCTGTCTATAACATTGTCATTTTCACCGGTGGACAAATCTACGTTGCTTCCTATCTTGTCGGAAAACATGGCGACTTCAATATGGGGCTCTTTACAGAACTGAACACCATCGTTATGATTGCGGCGGGAGTTTTTACAGGATTGGCTGTCATCGCACTTTGGCAGAAAGACCGCAAAGAATTCTTTGGTCTTGCCGATTTGACCGTGAATACGAGGTTCCGTGATTATTGGCCGATATTGAAAGGAAATCGACCGTTGCAGATGCTGGTAATATCCGCTTCTACCGACAAATTGGCTTCCTCAGTGATGAGGCAGGCTCCAGTGACCGTCATGTTCTTTGGAATTATGCTGGGAGACTATGCACTAAGCGGTACGATCTCCATGATCACGATTATCCCCGGTGTCCTGATTACCTTCATTGGTGTTAATTATGCAAGAAAACGCGGAATGAAGAGTACACTGGTAAAGGCATCATGGTTAGGAGTAATTTCATTCAGCATACTGATCGGATTCTTTTTGGTCATCGATCCTTCAACAGTATCGCTCAGTAATCTGGGTGCGACAACCTTACTTTTCCTTCTGCTATACAGCATCGGGATGGGGATAGCGACACTGACGCCTTCGATTGTTATTCCAATGATCGCGGATGTCTCTGATTATGAAACCTATAAAACCGGAAGATATGTTCCGGGTATGATGGGAACAATCTTTTCCTTCATCGATAAGATGGTATCTTCCCTTGCACCAGCGCTAGTCGGGTTCCTTGTTGCATTCATTGGATACCAAAATGAATTTCCACAACTAGGAGAAGCACTGACGACGCCTTTACTGGTGATGACATTGATCATTACATTCGGGATTCCTATTGCCGGTTGGCTGATTTCTATCGTCGCCATGAATTTCTATCATCTGGATGGCAAAAAGATGGAAGAAGTCC
Source organism: Virgibacillus xinjiangensis (assembly GCF_042643145.1). Lineage (NCBI taxonomy): Bacteria > Bacillati > Bacillota > Bacilli > Caryophanales > Bacillaceae > Virgibacillus > Virgibacillus xinjiangensis. The sequence continues at coordinate 66,774 of NZ_JBHRSA010000009.1, read as the reverse complement.
AATCAGCTATTGCTAAGAAGAAACAGGATTCAGAGATCGAGAAGGATTTGCCAGAAATTGTATAACAAGGAATGGAGCTGCTCAAAGGGGCAGCTCTATTCGTTTGATGAGCATAACATATCTGATTGGGGAGGCCGGTCATTCTTCGTCCTTTTAAAATAAGCATACCAGTAGCAGGAAGTGCTCGGAGAAAAATCTCGGAGCACTTCTTTTTTAATGGCCTTTAATGGCCATCCGTTCAAATTCCAGGATGATGAACTGAAGGGTTGCTAAGTTTGGCAATAACATTAAGTCGATAAACCCTAAATTAATGAAGACTTTTATATTTGGAAGGGGTGTAACCCGTTTCCTTTTTGAAAACTCTTGTAAAGTACGAAGCATCTTCATAACCAACCAACCAAGCTATTTCTTCGATGGAAATGCTTTCATTCATCAGCAGGTATTTTGCTTTATTGATTCGGAGCATCTGTTGATATCCTGTAATGGTCATCTTGGTTTCTTGCTTGAACTTGCGGGACAAATGGCTGGGATGGGTAAAGCAGACCTCAGCCAGTTCATTTTTATCGATTTGCTTATCATAGAAATTCACTAAATATTCAACAGCACGTTGTGTGACGTTCGAATAATCGCTTAATGTGCTGGACCGGACAAGGTCACAGTATTCTTCAATCATCTGGTCGTACAACTGCTGTAGCTTGGACAATTTATTGGTATATTCTATTTCGAATGCAAACTTTTCCGACAACCGGTGAATCAGTATGGACGGCACCTTACTTTTGGACACTGCAGTTCTCAGTAGTGTATTCAAAACAATCGCCAGGTTTTTGACTCTTCGAATTGGCTGGTTTGGGAAGCGGTCGGAAAAAGAGAATAGCATATTATTGGAGTTTATCAGTTTCTGTGCTTTTTCTTTTTGTCCAAGTTCTACTGCATACATGAACTCCCCTTCTACTTTATATCGAAGCTTAACGAGTTCTGCCTCTCTATTCATTTCCGAAATATCTTTCTCGATTGCTTTGAACTCCTCGCTTTTCTCCGCTTGAAGGCGTGTGGGAGGTGAGTCGTCTGCAAGTTGTTCAAATTGACGCAGGAGGTTGGAAAAGCCATTTTCCTTTTCGAGAGATAGGACTTGGAGTTGTGAACATACGGAGCGTAATTCTTCACTTTCATGGCTGCTTAGGTTGAATTCTCTTGAAAGACTGAAGAAATTCGGTGTCATATCCAGAAAAGGCCCAATGATGACTGAATAGCCTCCGTCCATAGTAAATGGTTGTCCAAGATAATTCAGTCCCCATTCGTTCGTATAATGATAGAGTTTGCTCTCCTCCTTATCCATCTGCCAATGGAGATTCACTATGTCGGACTGTTCATACCCGGGCATAAAAGAGGGGAGGGAGATTGTTTCATGGTGGAAAAGAAAGTCCCCCTTTCCACTAAGAATATATGTATTCAATTCGGTGACATAATGCAGTTTCATAGCTGCCGAAACCAGGTGAGATTGTTCCATATTTCTACTCCTTTTAGGAAGCGCTTCATGGAAACGCTATAATTATCCTTTTAATGATATATAAGTCCTTATAAAAATGTTATAAATCTATTATAATCGAACCATGAAAACGATTGCAAGTATACGGAGGTTTTAAATATGGAAAAAATTCAACACTCTGAGGAACATGTGGCACAAGAGGCGACAGGAGGGGACAAAGTCTCTCTGAAGGAAAAGTTTTCTTATGGTCTGGGGGACACTGCCAACAATTTAACATTTTCCATGGTCACCACATATCTTCTCGTGTTTTATACTGATGTCTTCGGTATTTCTGCGGCTGCAGTTGGTACATTGTTTTTGGTGGCCAGAATCTGGGATGCCATTAATGACCCGTTGATGGGATCAGTCATCGACCGGTTCGGCAGTAATAATCCGAAGGGGCGATTCAGACCGTATATGAAGTGGGCTGGTATTCCAGTGGTGGTTATGGCTGTTCTGCTGTTCATCACGCCTGATTTGTCTGAGTCAGGGAAACTTGTATATGCCTATGTAACCTATATTTTGTTTGGTATGGCCTATACGGCGGTGAATATTCCTTACGGTTCTCTGGCTTCCGTCATTACTAGAGACCCTGTAGAACGTTCATCACTGGCATCTTTCCGTGGGTTAGGAAGCCAAATTGGGATGTTCTCTATTGGAATACTGGTCGTTCCACTGGTTGCCTTGTTCCCATCCGAGAAGATTGGCTATCCTGCAGTTGTAGCCATTTTCGGAGTAATTGCCCTGATTCTCTATTATTTAACTTACAAAAACACAAAAGAAAGAATAAAGCCGGTTCAATCGGCTAAACCGGAAAAAATGAGTTTTCAAATGGTGACAAGAATTCTGAGGAATGGGCCATTCTTATCTCTCTCGCTCATGTCCTTTTTCATCTTGATGGCCATGTTGATCAACCAATCGGTAGGATTGTATTTCTTCACCTATAACTTGGACAATCCTTTCCTATTCTCTGTCTATAATATGTTGAATATTGTTTCTGTCGTCCTACTGGTTGTGTTTATTCCGAAACTGACGAAGATCTTAGGAAAAAAGACATTGACGCTGGTCGGATTCCTAGTGGGCGCAGCAGCAATGGGGCTGTTATTCATATTGCCATCCACGCCATTTACCGTACTGCCGCTTCTTTGGCTCGGGATGCTCGGAATCAACATACCGAATATGCTTGTGTGGGCATTCATCTCCGATGTCATTGATTATGGAGAATGGCAAACAGGGGTCAGGCAGGAAGGAACCACTTATTCGTTGTACAGCTTTATGAGGAAATTGTCCCAAGCAGTTGCAGGGTTTGTTGGTGGTATTGGTCTTTCCTTGATCGGCTATGTTCCAAATGCTGAACAGACTCCTGGTACGCTGACGGGGATAGAGGTGCTGATGGTGCTGGTACCAGCCATTTCCTGTATCATCTGCTTCATTATCTTCAAGTACGGCTATAAACTGAATGATAAAATGTTCGAACAAATCAACGAAGACCTTGCAGCAAAACAATAGAAGGAATATAAGAGGCCATCACCCTTGGGGTGGTGGCTTTTTACATGGCAGTATCCTAAAGAGGGTGTGCCTCCGTGTTATTGCGTTAAGCTGTGTTAAACTATAAAATGAAAAACATGAGAGAGAGGAAGACAACAATGAGGTACATACAAATATGGATGGCTATCATTCTAATAATACTTACTGTTGCATGTTCCGGTCAGGAGGATGACCCCACTGATACGGAGCAGAAGGATGAACTGGTGTTGGCGATCGGCGGTGAACCGGAAGATGGTTTTGATCCGACTACCGGCTGGGGGCGTTATGGTTCTCCGCTTTTCCAGAGCACTCTGTTGAAATATGACAAGGATTTCAATATAGAACAGGATTTAGCGGAAAACTATGAAATAAGTGAGGATGGCCGAACGTGGAAAGTGGACATACGGGAGGATGCTGTATTTTCCGATGGGAAAGCATTGACTGCCGGGGATGTAGCCTTCACTTTTAATAAGACGAAAGATAGTGGGTCGGTAATCGATCTCAGTAACATGAAAAAAGTGGAAGTGGTAGATGAATATACAGTGGAATTTCATCTGCATGAACCTCAATCAACTTTTATATACCTATTGATTACGACAGGAATTGTACCGGAACACGCCTATGATGAAAATTATAAGGAGCGGCCAGTCGGCTCTGGTCCGTTTCAATTGGAACAATGGGATAAGGGGCAGCAGATCATTGTGTCTGCCAATCCACACTATTACGGAAATCAACCGGAATTCAAGAAACTGACCTTCCTGTTTCTCTCGGAGGATGCAGCATATGCTGCAGCAAAAGCAGGAGATGTAGATATCGCTGCTGTTCCCCCTGCTTTTACAGGCGGGGAAGTGGATGGCATGAAACTGGTCAGTTTGGAGAGTGTGGATAACCGGGGGATTATGTTCCCATATATTCCGGAAGGTAAGCAGACAGAGGGAGGCTTGCCGATTGGCAATGATGTGACAGCAGATGATGCTATACGGAAAGCGATCAATATAGCCATTGACCGGGAGTCTCTAGTCGATGGAGTGCTTGAGGGGTATGGCACCCCGGCCTACTCCGCTGCAGACGGTCTGCCTTGGTGGAATCCGGATACTGTGGTTGAGGACGGAAGAATGGGAGAGGCCATACAGCTGTTGGAAGATGCAGGATGGAAGGAGAATGAGCAGGGGATCAGAGAGAAAGGAGAGCTGCAAGCTTCCTTCACACTGCTATACCCGAGTGGTGACCAGATTCGTCAATCCTTGTCCATCGCTTTTGCCGATATGATTGCTCCTCTTGGTATCGAAGTGCAGACGGAAGGCAAAAGCTGGAGCGAGCTGGAAAGGCTGATGCATTCACAACCAGTCATGATGGGATGGGGAAGCCATGATCCGCTTGAGTTATACAATCTGTACAGCAGTGAAACACAGGGGATGGGTTACTTTAATGCGAATTACTACTCGAACCCGACGGTAGATCGGTACCTGGATAAAGCCTTGACTGCAAGTTCCCAGGAAAAAGCGAATGACTACTGGCAAAAGGCACAGTGGGATGGTGAAACAGGTGTTGCCGCTCAAGGGGACGCTCCATGGGCATGGCTAGTAAACCTGGATCATCTGTATTTAATAGATGAAGACCTGGTGATCGGCGAACAAAAAATTCAGCCGCACGGACATGGGTGGCCGATTACCGATTTCATTGCACAATGGCATTGGTCGGATTGATTTCTGGAATGGAAAGGCGGCAAAGGTAGTGGGATTAATCTTAAAATTTTTCGGCCATAAGCTTTTAAAGCTCTGCCTGCTGCTTGTGGCTGCAAGTATATTGGCATTCGTGCTGGTCAGTCATTCTCCGATCGACCCTGTCCAATCCTATATTGGTGCGGAAATGACACGGGTCAGTCCTGAACAGCAGGAGGAGATTGAGGCTTATTGGGGCCTGGAGAAGTCTCCTGTTGAGCAATACCTGCAATGGGGAAAGGCAATGCTGGGCGGAGATATGGGCATGTCCCTGATTTATAGAAGCCCTGTCATAGAGGTGATTGCCGAGAGGTTCCTTGCTTCATTTGCGCTTATGGGGCTGGCCTGGGGTTTCTCAGGCCTTTTCGGCTTTTTGTTAGGAATAATAGCAGGAATGAGAGAAGGTACCTGGGTGGACCGGTTGATTAAGTGGTATTGTTTTATGCTGGCATCCACTCCTGCGTTTTGGCTTGGACTTGTTTTGTTAATGGTTTTTGCCGTTTGGCTTGGCTGGTTCCCAGTTGGACTGGGTACACCAGCAGGTATCTTGGCGGAAGACGTCACCCTATTCGAAAGGGTACAGCATTTGTTCCTGCCTGCACTGACCTTGAGTGTTGTCGGTGTGAGTGGGATAGCACTACATACCAGGCAGAAATTGATTGAAGTGATGCACAGCGAATATATCCGTTTCGCCACGGCCCGTGGGGAAAGTGGATTGCCACTTGTAAGGCGTCATGGAATAAGGAATATCCTTTTGCCTGCAGTGTCTCTGCATTTTGCTTCTTTTGGAGAGCTGTTCGGTGGAGCGGTATTGGCTGAGCAGGTTTTTTCATATCCAGGACTGGGGCAAGCAGTTGTGCAGGCAGGATTGGGGGGAGACGTCCCCCTCCTTTTGGGGGTTGTATTGGCTAGTACCATCTTCGTTTATATGGGAAATATGGCAGCAGACGGAATTTACCAACTAGTCGACCCCCGTATAAAAAGAGGGGGGACCAGCCGATGAGAAACCATATTTTTAATAGACGGAAACGTTCAGCTGCCATCATGATGTTAACGGGGGTGTTTTTGACAGGTATTGTCCTTGCTGGATTCTTGCTTGGAGGTGAAAAGCTAGGGGTCGATTTGGATGCCAGAAACCAGGGGCCATCTTATGCCCACTTGTTCGGAACCGACTGGCTGGGCCGTGACATGTTTGCAAGGACGGTCAAAGGGTTGTCATTAAGCCTAGCTGTGGGAATAATTGCCGCTTTGACCAGCTCTTTGATTGCTTTTATCCTCAGTTCTCTTGCCGGTTGGTCTAGATGGGTCGATCAGCTTGTGACTTTTCTTGTTGATCTGTTCTTAAGTATTCCCCATATCGTGCTGCTATTGATGATCTCATTTGCTTTTGGTGGCGGGTTTATTGGGGTGACTGCTGGCCTGGCACTTACCCATTGGCCTACTATGACACGTGTGCTGCGTGCTGAAGTAATGCAAGTAAAGCAGACGGAGTACACACAGATATCCAAAAGAATGGGAAAACCGGGGTGGTGGATGGTTGTACATCACTACCTTCCTCACTTGTTGCCACAGCTGTTCATCGGGTTTATCCTGCTTTTCCCTCATGCTGTGTTGCATGAGGCCGCCATCACTTTCCTCGGCTTCGGGCTGCCGGAGGAACAGCCTGCCATTGGAGTGATTTTATCGGAGTCCATGCAGTATTTATCCTCAGGCATGTGGTGGCTGGCCTTTTTCCCGGGTTTATCTTTACTGCTGATGGCGGCGGCATTTGAAACACTGGGTAGAAATATTCGCAGATGGATGGATCCCTTTCATGGCCGGAAATGACCGGGAAGGATTTGAATCAATGGAGGCGGCTGTCATGAACAGATTGAAAGAAACCCCATTATTAGAAGTGAGGGGGTTTGGCTTATCTTTTTTACAATACAGCAGAGGATGGAAAGAAAAAAATGTACAAGTGATCAGCGAACTTGACCTATCTATTCATAAAGGTGAAATTGTGGCAGTCATTGGAGCCAGCGGTTCGGGGAAGAGCCTCTTGGCAGATGCCATACTGGGGATACTTCCGGCCAATGCCCAGCCGCAGGGGGAACTGCTTTATCATGGAGAGAAGCTTACTCAAGCGAAGCAACGTTTGTTCCGAGGGGATAAGATTGCACTGATTCCTCAATCTGTCCAATCCCTGAATCCGCTCATCAAAGCGGGAAAACAAGTGGGGAAGAGCGGAGGCAATGTATCGGTCCAACCATGGGAAAGGGTAGGGATGACGGCGAATCTTGCCAGAAAATATCCCTTCGAATTGTCGGGTGGAATGGCAAGGAGAGTTCTGACAGCCACCGCGCTGCAATCGGATCCAGAGTTGGTTATTGCGGATGAGCCAACTCCCGGGCTTGATTCTGCGGTACTCGAGGAAACGATGGAACATATTCGACAGATCGCAGAAAACGGAGCAGGAGTAATGTTTATTACCCATGATATTTCCACTGCCTTGAAAATTTCTGATAGATTGGTGATTATGAATGAGGGGCGCACGGTGGAAACCGCCCTCGCTTCCGATTTCGCTGGGAAGGGAGAAAGACTGAAAGAGGCCTATACCAGGAAGTTGTGGAGGGCCCTTCCGCAAAACGATTTCGCGCCTGTTCCCCGCAGGGATGATTCCATGCCAAAGAAAGACAATACGTTGGAAGCTGTAGGTGTGACGTACCGTTATGACAGAGCCCATAATCTCTTCAGGAAACTGAACTTCACGATAGGGAGTGGGGAAGTCGTTGGATTATACGGGCCAAGTGGTTCAGGAAAGACGACACTGGCTCAATTGCTCGCCGGTTATAGGAAACCGTTGGAAGGGAAGGTCATGGTCGATGGACGTTCGGTACCTGAACGGGGGGGGCATCCCGTCCAGCTTATTTGGCAACATCCAGAGCGGGCGGTGAACCCTCGCTGGAAATTGAAAAAAGTATGGAAAGAAGCGGGAATTATTGAACCGGAAGTCATGAAGCAGTTAGGAATCCGGGCAGAATGGCTGGACAGATATCCAAGCGAATTGTCTGGGGGTGAACTTCAACGGATTTGTGTGGCACGGGCATTCCACCCCTCGGTAAGATATATTATTGCTGATGAGATGACCACCATGCTGGATGCGTGGACACAATCTCTGTTATGGGAGGCGGTGCTCCATCATGCATATCAGCGGAACATTGGTATACTCGCCATCAGTCATGATGCGAGTCTGCTGGAGCGGATCAGCACCAGGGTGATTGATTATGAATCTATATTGACTGTTTGATAGACTCTCTATCAGGAAAGGTTAGGGATGATGACATATCAATAAAAGGAGGTTACTATGCTGGATATTATTATATGGGTGCTGATTATCGCACTATTCCTTGCGTCTTTTGCTGGAATCATTTTTCCGATTGTCCCATCTGTTCTCGTATTATGGGCAGGGTTCCTGCTATTTCATTTTGTCTTGGATCCTGCAGAATTGACCATGGTCTTTTGGCTTGCTATGGCTATATTCACGATCATTCTGATTGGAGCGGACATAGTGGCAAACAGCTATTTTGTAAAGAGGTTCGGGGGCAGCAAATGGGGAGAAAGGGGAGCAGCAGTCGCTGTGATCATAGGCTCCTTTATTTATCCGCCATTCGGCATCATCCTCGTCCCGTTCCTTGCGGTGTTTGCTATTGAAATGGTTCAGAAGAGAACAGCACAGGAAGCGGTTCGAGCTTCCGTTGGGTCACTGCTGGGATTTTTAGGAGGAGCTTTTGCCAAAGTCATTATCCAATTCATCATGATTGTCTGGTTTTTTGTCGTCATATGGTTGTAGAACAGACTGGAAAGAAGGTGTGCTTATATGAGTTATCCACCTAGGGTTGTAACGATTGCAGGATCTGCTGCCGGTGGTAGTGCTGGAATACAGGCGGATTTGAAAACATTTCAGGAATTGGATGTCTATGGGATGAGTGTGATAAGCGCCATTGTCGGAAAGCATCCGGTCACAGGAAACAATGTCCATTCACAAACAGTAGAAACAATTGAAGCACAGTTTGCAACACTGATGCATCAGGTGGGTGCTGATGGTCTGAAGACAGGTATGCTGTTCACTAAAGAAATTATTGAACTTACTGTCCGCATGATAAATGAGCATCAATTTGAATTTGTCGTGGTAGACCCTGTAATGATTGGCAAAATGAATTCCAAGTTGCTTCGAGATGATGCGGTTGCGGCTCTTTCAAAGGAACTCATTCCTTGCGCAACTATTATTACACCTAACGTGCCGGAGGCGTCTCTATTGTTGGGAGGAAAAAAGCTGGATACTGTAGAGGACTTGCAGGAAGCGGCGGTTGAATTATATGCACTCGGCCCATCAAATGTCCTCGTCAAAGGCGGCAGGCTGAAAGGCCCGGCAGTCGATGTCCTATACGATGGTGAAACAATCACAACCTTGAAAGCTCCGAGAATCGATACAACAAATACAAGTGGAGCAGGCTGCACGTATTCTGCAGCTATTGCTGCATATCTATCAAAAGGGAAACCTGTCGGGAAGGCTGTACAATCAGCCAAGAGTTTTGTGACGACTGCTATTGAACACAGCTTTTCCTATACGGATATCGTAGGGCCGACATATCATGCGGCAGAGCGCAAGTATGGTGAGGCGCATCCGATTATGGTAGAAACCATCTCTATGCCGAAATAGGGAGGGATATTATGGGGAATATTGGTAAACACAGCGAAATGGGTGTGTATATGATACGACAAGCAGAAGTTCTGGATACTTTCCATGTTCACGAGATTCTTCGGGAGGCGGCGGAATGGCTGAATCGGAAGGGGATCGATCAGTGGAACTTCTTGCTGGAGCAGGTGGAAGATAAAAATACAAAGGAAGACATTGAAGACGGAAAGGTCTACTTAGTGCTGGACCAAGGATTCCATCCTGCTGCCACCTTTACATTGTCCACCACACAGAACAATTGGGATGTAGATCTCTGGGGTATGAAACAGGATGACAATGCCTATTACCTCCATCGACTGGCTGTAGCCAGTGCATACCATCGTCGTCATTTGGGGGCTTCACTGCTTGAGTGGATGGACAAAAATCTCCCGGAACAAGCGAAGCTAAGACTTGACTGTGTGGCTGACAATCCAGTCTTGAACCATTTTTATCAGCATGCCGGTTTTTCATGGAAGGGGTATGCAGAAAGTCCGGAAGGCGAATTTTCCTTATATGAAAAGGTAGTGGGCCGATAGACCTTGACTTTACGGTGACATAAATATATATTAAGAACTATAAGAGAAACGCTGATGAGGATTAGTACGATAGAATGGGCTCTTCTAAGAGAGGGAATGGTTGCTGCGAATTCCTGGAGAGACGGATCGGAACCTGCCTCTGAGTTCGCAGCCGGAAAAGCAGGCAACTGCTGTAAGGCTTGCGCGGCCATGGCCGTTATCCATTAGAGTGTGCAGAGTTCAAAACAGTTCTGCAAACAAGGGTGGTACCACCAACCTCGGTCCCTTTACGGATGGAGGATTTTTTGTGTTCACGAAAAGTAAGGGTTACAGCAGTTGGAGAAGCTGTTATGGGTATACATATTTTTGAGATAAGAGGTGTTGAACGTGGGTAAAAAAAATAAGCAGTTTGTTGAGAAGATCACTGCCATGGAAGATGATTTTGCGCAATGGTATACCGATGTTGTAAAACAGGCAGATCTCGTTGATTACGGTCCAGTCAGGGGGACCATGATCATCAAGCCGGAAGGTTTTGCCATTTGGGAGAATATCCGAGGGGAGCTGGATAGACAGATCAAAGAGACAGGCCATTCCAATGTGTCCTTTCCGTTGTTCATCCCAGAAAGTCTGCTGCAAAAGGAGAAAGATCATGTGGAAGGCTTTGCACCGGAAGTTGCTTGGGTCACCCATGGTGGAGAAGAGGAACTGAATGAGCGGCTGGTTGTCCGTCCAACCTCAGAGGCGTTATTCTGTGAGTATTATTCGAAAAATATTCATTCCTACCGTGACTTGCCCATGCTATATAATCAGTGGAGCAATGTTGTACGTTGGGAAAAAACCACCCGTCCATTCCTCCGTTCTCTGGAGTTCCTATGGCAGGAAGGACATACAGCACATGCCACCTATGAAGATGCAGAGGCAGAGGCCGATAAAATGCTCGATGTCTATGCGGATGTCGTGGAGAATCATCTGGCAATCCCTGTGGTGAAGGGAAGAAAAACAGAAAAAGAAAAATTTGCAGGAGCTAAATACACCTTGACAATAGAAAGTTTGATGCATGATGGGAAAGCACTTCAATCTGGAACCTCCCATCACTTCGGCTCAGGATTTGCCGAGGCCTTCGACATTACCTATTTGGATGAAAATGGGGAGCAGCAGCATGTCCATCAGACTTCCTGGGGTATTACCACTCGTTTGATCGGTGCATTGATTATGGTTCACGGAGATAACCGCGGACTGGTCATCCCTCCAAAAATTGCACCAACTCAGGCGATGATTGTACCGATTGCCCAGCATAAAGAAGGAGTGCTCGATAAAGCGTATGATCTGCGCGATCGCTTGCAGAACCTTGCACGCGTAGACATCGATGGCAGTGATAAAATGCCTGGCTGGAAATTCAATGAATATGAAATGAAAGGGATCCCTGTCCGTATTGAAATGGGACCTAAGGATATCGAGAAGGAACAGGTAGTACTCGTCCGCCGTGATACCGGAGAGAAGGAATTCATTTCCCTGGATGAACTGGAGGAACGCCTCCCGGCCCTGCTGGATGAGATACAGACGAATCTATACCAAAAAGCACTGGCCCATCGCAATGAAAAGACCAGTATTGCTAAGAATATGGAAGAGTTTGAGCAGAAACTGGAGGAAAATCCAGGCTTCATTAAAGCGATGTGGTGTGGCGATACGGCGTGTGAGGAGAAAATCAAAGAGGAAACAACTGCTACCTCACGTTGTATTCCGTTTGAACAGGAAACCGTCTCAGAGACCTGTGTATGTTGTGGGAAAGAAGCAAAAGAATTGATTTATTGGGCAAAAGCATACTAACTATTGGAAATGGAATGGATACATGGGTATGTGTCCATTCCATTTTTCTAGAAAATCAAAAGAGCCAACAGCTAGTGCTGTTTATTGCTGGAGAGCTTCCACGATATCCCTTCGGAAACTTTCTGGTTTGGTTTGCGGGGCGTAGCGATTCAAAACCTCACCTTGTCTGCCAATCAAAAATTTAGTGAAGTTCCATTTGATCTGGTTCGTCACCAACCCTTTTGCTTCATTAGTAAGGTAGCTGAACAGAGGGTGAGCGTTTTCTCCTTTAACATCCACTTTACTGAACATCTGGAAAGAGACACCATAATTTCTCCTGCAATACTCGGAAATTTCTTCATTCGTTCCCGGGTCTTGTTCTTTGAACTGGTTGCTTGGGAATCCCAGAATTTCAAATCCTTGCTCCTTATATTCATCATAAAGGTTTTGCAATGATTCGAACTGTGGAGTGAAACCGCATTTACTTGCGGTATTGACGATCAGCAGAACTTTGCCTTTGTAATCTTCCAATGATTTCTCTTTTCCTTCGATGGTCTTAGCAGAGATTTCATAGATGCTCATCTAAGCCCCCTCCTTTTAAGGAAAGAATAGCAATGGGATGGTTCGTTGTCAAAAGGTGGAGTGTATTTCAGAAAGATGACCAAAAAAGAAGGCTGTCGAGAACTTTCTCGACAGCCTTCTTTTTATGCTTCTTGTTTTATTGTTTCACCAATCTGGTTCAGACGGTGTTCTACTTCTTCTTCAGTTAAGTCGTGTTCTTTTACATACATGTTCCGTGGGCTGACACGGCACTCATGGGTGCAACCACGCAAATATTTATGCTCATTCTCCTCAGAGCAGAGGATCTGTTTATTGCATTCTGGGTTAGCGCAGTTAACATACCGTTCGCAAAGTTCACCATCAAAATAGTCCACGCCGACTACAACGTGTTCTTTCTGGTTGACCGGTACGGAAATACGTTCATCAAATACATAACATTTTCCGTCCCATAGTTCGCCTTGTACTTCCGGGTCTTTTCCGTACGTGACAATTCCGCCATGCAGTTGGGCTACGTCCTCGAACCCTTCTTTAACCAGCCAGCCGGAGAATTTCTCACAACGGATCCCGCCTGTGCAATAGGTGAGGATTTTCTTTCCTTCAATCAGATGTTTGTTCTTCTGCACCCACTCAGGAAGTTCTCTGAAGGTTTCAATATCGGGGCGAATGGCACCGCGGAAATGCCCAAGATCATATTCATAATCATTTCTTGCATCCAATACAATGGTATTCTCATCCTGCATTGCTTCATAGAATTCTTTCGGCTCAAGGTATTTTCCTGTAGTTTGATGGGGATCGATATCCTCTTCCAAACGCAGAGTTACAAGTTCCTCCCTTGGACGTACATGCATTTTCTTGAACGCATGGCCGTCATGAGCGTCCACTTTAAATACCATGTCAGCGAAGCGAGGATCATTATGCATTGCTTCCATGTATTTATTGGTCTGTTCTTTCGTGCCGGAGACAGTTCCATTAATACCTTCTTCGGCTACAAGGATGCGCCCTCGTAGATCCAGTTCCTTGCAGAAATCAAGATGCTCAACTGCATAGGCTTCAGGATCCTCGATCGTCACATACTTGTAATACAACAGTACACGATAATCATTTTCCATGTTTATTACCACCTATTCATTCATATTTGCAAGATATAAATGTATGGTAGTCGTATTCAATTTTATAATCTTGCAAGGATTTATTCTATCAACTTTCCGATGAAAACACAATACAATCCATAAGGGAAGGGTTGCGATCACGAAATCAATCAGTCACTTGTTATGATCTTCCGAATAAGTTCGGGGAAATCGGTTTTTTCCAATCCCTCATGAAACTTCTCCATTTGCCTTACCCAGCGGGAAATCCTATCCGAGTCCATCAATTCCTCCAAAATGATTTTTTCCATGCTGAATGTAGTGTTTTTCCAAGAAGGAAGATGGGATGCCAGTCCATGTTCCTTCAAATACTTCAAGTTGATTTCTTCCTGGCCAGGCAATGATTCATAAACAAACAAGGGGATCTTCTTCCATAAACATTCGGTGACGGTGATACCGCCAGGTTTGGTAATGAAGGCATCTGCCGCATCATACAATTCATTCATCTTTTGTTTCGAAGAGATATAGGGGATGGGTTGGACATTGCTTAAGCCGGAATGGCGGAGATGATGATACAGACGGAAGTTTTTCCCGCAGAGCACTTTATAATGGACAAGCCCTTCCGGCTTCAGATGGTGGAGCAATTCTCTCATGGGGCCGGCCCCCATATTGCCTCCACTGATGATAATGGTATAGCCGGTAGAATGACCGGAGGATTTTTTCCTTGTCTGAAGAGTGGGATGGATGGGGATTCCTGATACGATGATGTGGTCTGGTAGGACCCCCCTATCCATTAAATACTTTTTCACCTGCTGACTGGGAACTAAGTGGTAATTTATCTCCTTTATCCCCCATAGATTATTGATGAAGTAGTCCGTGTACACATTAACCACCTTGCCATTCCAAGCCCCTTTGGCCTTCAGGCGGGACAAGAGATAAGAGGGGAGGGCATGGGTGCAGATGACTACATCCGGCCTTGTCTGCAACAGCAGTTGAAGAATCTTCTTTTGAAACAGCCATTCATACAATAGATATCTTTTATTCACCGCTCGTTCCCGCAGCGCACCATATTGATAAACCATACTGTAGAACTTGGGGAAAGAATGAATCCAGCTTAAATAGGCAGTAGAGATGATTGATTCTGCTCTCCCATAGCTATGGGAAATCAACTCGACCTTCTCATATGTGAATTCATCTTCTGCCTGTTCCAATTGCTGCTGAATGCTTTCCGCTACATGATGATGCCCGGATGGCAGGCGTAATAAAGGCAAAAACAGTATTTTCCGCATAATTCATCCTTCTCCTTCATCTGTTAGTCTGCGAAGGAGCTGTTAGTTCCATGCGGAGAACCTTAAATTACCAGTCATAAGAGATATGGGATGCAGTCAAATTATAGATGAGTTTCATTCATAATTATTGGTGAGGAGAAACGGTATGAAAACACAATTGAGGAAAATCTGTATCTTGTTCTGGAATATCGTTGACCCTATTTATTACCGATTCACACGCTTGCAGCATATTGAATCAGCTGGAGGGGAAAAAACGGTCATCCGCGCCCGGCTCACAAGGTATAGGGGGAATCCCGTCATACTTTCCGATGGAACTACCATCCATAAAAACGATGTAATGCTGAAAATCCACCTGCATAATGTTATGTTGCTCAGGAAAATGGAAGGTCATGGAGAGGTGCGAAGAGCGATCCAGATATATAAGAGTGTACAAGAGTCATTGCCTTACATCGTGAAATATTTGCAATACAGGGGATATGACGAACAAGTAAAAGGTCTGATAGGAATAACGATGCTGCACCGGGGTTGCCGGAAACTCGGCTTTGATACCCATCCACTCTCCAACCCCTGTTATAAATACTTTAAAAAGGCAGCTTTGACGCCCATCCATTTTCTGTCTTCTACAAAGTCTATACAGAAAAATGATTCGTTTCCTATGTATTTATTCATGTCCAAAGACCAGCTATTTCGCAAATATTCCAATGGATAAATCCAATGAATCCATAAATTACAAGTAAAATTTGAGCTCTCCTCCCTTTATAATGGAAGGGAGGAGGAGATAAGATGTATTTTATCGCAGCAATTATTATAGTGGCTGTAGGTATTCTATGTTATAAAGGTTATCGTAATACGACATCTGTTTGTATTAATCATATTAATCTAGAGAAAGGGGAGCAGGAGAATTCATCGACCACCCCATTACGCATTCTTCATCTCTCTGACATCCACTTGGAGAATTTGTCTGTCTCCCCCGAGGAATTATTCGATTATATTAAACAGCAGCCTATCGATTTGATTGCATTGACAGGTGACTTCATGGACCGTAAAAGAAGCATGAAAAAGTTGCCTCCATATTTGGAAGCCATTGGTCGAGTGAAGCCGGCCTACGGTACGTATGCCAATTTCGGCAATCATGATTACGTGTTGAAGGATAAGCACTTCCACCAATTAAAAAAATTGCTGCAGGATCATGGCATCCGTACATTGCAGAACGAAAACGAAGTCATTGATATAAATGGCGCATACCTGAACATCATCGGCATTGATGATTATGGAACAGGAAGAAGCGACTTGACTGCTTCTTATGATGGATTAGAAGACGGCTATAACCTGGTGCTCACGCATGATCCCAACGTTGTCTTGGAAATGGACGACTATCAGTTTGACTACCTGCTTTCCGGCCATTTTCATGGCGGACAGATTCATTGGCCTAAGCCCTACCACCTGATAAAAATGGGCAAGCTGGTTCGCATGGACATGGTGAAAGGCTTGCAGCAATACCGTGGCAGACCATTCTATATAAGTGAAGGCCTTGGACAGACGGGAGTCAATATTCGTTTTGGCAGCCGTCCGGAGATTACTTTTCACCAATTGGACATGCCGGTGGAGGAAGTCCAGGCTAACAATACTCTGACAGTCAGGGAACCAGCCGCTGGATAACATTCATGTTATTTATTTTTATAAATGCTTGCATTTTACCTCCAAAACGGTTAAAGTAAGGTTAGCAAAAGGAAATTGAAGGATGAATAATACTTTACGATCTCTTTAACAAAGTGGTGTAAAAGTATTTATGACTCAATTATACTTTGCACGATATTTGTATAAGGAGGTCATTTTAAATGACTGGTAAGGTAAAATGGTTTAACGCAGAAAAAGGTTTTGGTTTCATCGAGCGTGAAGACGGAGACGATGTATTCGTACACTTCTCAGCAATCCAAGCTGAAGGTTTCAAAACGCTTGAAGAAGGCCAAGACGTTGAATTTGAAATCGTAGAAGGCAACCGCGGACCGCAAGCTGCTAACGTTGTTGCTCTATAATAATAGAGATTGAAATAAAAAAGGTTTATCCCCTTGGTGGGATAAACCTTTTTTTATTATTTCCTTTCTCACATCATACTTTATAATGAAGGAAAGGAGCTGGTAGAATGGACGATTTCAACTGGAAGGAAAAGGCAGAGTCTGCCTGGAATGATCGTTCTTCCTTTTGGCAGGCCCGCAGCAGGAAGATGTGGGAGGATGGGAGTCGAAAGGATATCATTCCCTTCATAGAGAAGCATTGGATCAAAGGAAGCAATGTCCTCGATATAGGGTGTGGAGATGGTTATGGTTCAAGAAAGCTGTACCGTTCGGGTTTTGCCGTCTCCGGGCTGGATATATCCGGCGAGATGGTCGCCGCAGCAGAGCGGAATAATGGAGGACTTATCAATTTCCAGAAGGGGGATGCCAACAGCCTTCCCTATTTGGACAGCAGCTATGACGCTATTATGGCGATAAATGTGTTGGAATGGACGGAATCTCCTCTTGCGGCTCTGCGGGAAATGAGGCGGGTGCTCAGAGATGGCGGTAAGGTATGTGCAGGAATTTTAGGGCCGACGGCAGCTCCCCGTACCAACAGCTACTCACGGCTACGTGGTGAGAAGGTTATCTGTAATACCATGATGCCCTGGGAATTTCAAAAGTTGGTGGAGGAAGAAGGCATGAACTATATCGACGGCTTCGGAGTGTATAAACAGGAATTGGATCAGCAACATGTCCATATGCTGCCATTGGAACTGAAACAAGCTTTGACCTTCATGTGGGTATTTATGCTGGAGAAAGAAAGGTGAATATAATTGGACGGAAACGAAATGGAGAAAAAGGTAATTGAAAGTTATCAGAATCAAGAACGGATGATGATCCTGATTTATGTACAATGGTGTGTCAATAATGAATTGGACCCTGTGACCCTTTACGAAAAAGCTTATCCGGGGCAATCCAAAAATCAAACACTGCAAGATATGCTTGAATTGGCGGTGCCAAAAAATGAGTCGGAAGATATTGCAGACCAGACTGTTCTGAATGCATTACAGCTATTCGGAAATGATGATCTTGCTTTTGCAGTGCAAGCAGAAATAGAGAAGCGGCAGAAAAAATAATCTGCCGCTTCTTTCTTATAGGCTTTTAACTATAACAGTTACTTCTCTCAAAGAGTTTAATCAATGCCTGGGTCCCGCTGTCACTATCCCCTTGTTCTGCAAGCTCCTGGTAGAGTTCAAGGGAAAGGGACAGGCCTGGCGTCGACAGCCCCATTTCCTCTGCAGCTTCCAAAGCAATGGTCATGTCCTTGATGAAATGTTTGACATAAAAGCCTGGTGCATAGTCTCCTTTCAGCATCCTCGGTCCCAGTTTGGATAAGGAGAAGCTGCCAGCTGCACCAGTAGTAATACTATCCAACACACGTTCTGCGTCCAGGCCGGCTTTTCGGGCATAGGAAATGGCTTCACACACACCTACCATGTTCGAAGCTATCGTAATCTGGTTCGCCAGTTTGGTATGCTGTCCTGCTCCTGCGCCTCCCTGCAGGATGATGTTATCTCCCATTACTTCAAAAACAGGCAAGAGCTTGTAATATGCTTCTTGGTCTCCACCTACCATAATGGCAAGTTTTCCGTTTTTGGCACCTACATCGCCTCCAGATACTGGGGCATCCAGTGCTTCTACACCCTTAGCTTTTGCTTTTTCAAAAATTTCCTCTGCAAGCGCCGGCTTAGAGGTAGTCATATCAACGACATATGTACCAGAGGAGGCATGTAGCAGAATACCTCCCTCGCCAAAATAAACTTCTTCCACGTCCCTCGGATAGCCGACCATGGTGATTACGACATCTGAATCCCTTGCTACTCCTTCAATACTTTCTTTCCAAGCGGCTCCTAGTTCGATGAGCTCCTGTGCCTTTTCTTTGGTTCTCGTGAATATGTTCATAGAATAACCTGATTTCAAGAGGTTCTTAGCCATGCTTCGGCCCATTACACCGGTGCCGATAAACCCGATTGTCCTATTCTGTTCCTGTTGCAAAGAGGATTCCTCCTTTTTCTTTTACCAACTATTTCGACAAAAAGTGGGCTGATTCCTCTTAAGGGAAGAAATTTTAACGGCCCTTCTACAAATTTGCGGGGTCTGCTATAGTTAAAATAAAAAGGAGAGAGTAAGGTTGGAATGGCATTATCGAAAATTTAATGAGCTCAGCAATAATGAGTTATACAACCTATTGAAAGCTAGGGTGGAGGTCTTCGTGGTGGAACAAGATTGTCCCTATCCGGAATTGGATGATTACGACCAAAAGGCGGTCCATTGCTACTTGGATATAAAGGGGGAACCGGCAGCGCTGGTCCGACTCCTTCCAGCAGGGAGCAAATTTGAACATCCATCCATTGGCCGGGTGATGGTAGCGGAGAAACACCGTGGCAAAGGCTATGGCAAAGAAGTAATGAAAAGAGCGATGGCATACATAACGGAGGTCTGGTCAGAGGATAGCATTCATATTATGGCTCAGGAATATTTGAAACAATTTTATATGTCTTTGGGATTCCGTCAGGCTTCCGAGATGTATTTGGAGGATAATATTCCTCATATTGACATGATTTGGGAACGCTCCTAAAGAATCAATACACGGCTTTTACACATAGTATAAGTAGCATACTATTTAATGGAGGATGATCTCTATGATCACGACCGACCAGATGGAACAGTGCAAAGCCGCGCTATTGAACCGACAAAATGAATTGATTCCCCATGTAGAAGACCACTTTGGAAATTCACTGGAAGCGGTCAAAGAATCAATGAGTGAATTATCCAATTATGATAATCATCCCGGTGATTTCGGTACGGAATTATATGAAAGGGAAAAGGATATTGCGCTGAATGAACATGCTGAGAAAGAACTGGAAGAAATCAATGAAGCATTGAATGCCATCGATCAGGGGACTTACGGAATCTGCAGCAAATGCGGAGAAGATATTCCTTTTGAGCGGCTGATGGCTGTACCTACGACGGATAGATGTGTGCAGCATGCTACAGACAATACATTTGAAAGTGCCAGGACAGTTGAAGAGGGGGTATTCAGCCCGAATATCAATCCGGATGAAACCACCGATGAAGAGCAGGTGAATTATGATGCAGAGGATTCTTGGCAGGATGTGAGCAGGTATGGAACTTCGGAATCCCCTTCGGATTTCTATGGCGACAAAGAAAACTATGAGGAAATGTTTCCGAACAACGAGGAAAATACCGGGGGAGCAGAGGATTTGGAAGGATGGCTGTCAGCTGATATCGATGGCAGCTATACAGGACCTTCTTTCCACCATAATAAATATGAAGAAGAGCTGGACCGGCAGGACGATTAATCCTCATATAAGAGATGTTTCTAAAGATAGAAGCACCATCCATGCCTTTCTGCATGGGTGGTGCTTCGCTTTTATATCTGATTGTCTTCGCGGGCTTCCAGCTCAAGGTTCAATGTCTTTTTGGTTCCGTCCCGGTAGAATTCGACTTCAACTGTTTCACCAATAGAGGCCTCTGAATACAGGTACTGTCTCAGTTCCAAGATGGAGGTGACCTTATTTCCGTTGATAGCGGTGATGACATCAAATCGTTGTAATCCAGCTTTGTCGGCAGCCGATCCATCTTGCACTTCCGCAATCACCATTCCGCCTTCTACATCTTCCGGCAGGTTCAACTCATACATGACTTGAGGTGGAACTTGATTCATGGAAGCGGTCGTTATACCGATGAGGGGACGCACAATTTCTCCATTTGTCCGAAGTTCTTCCATAATCGGCAATGCTTCATCGATCGGTATGGCGAACCCGATGCTTTCTACTTTCTGGCTGGCTATTTTCATGGAATTGATGCCGATCACTTTTCCATCCGCATCTACTAGGGCACCGCCACTGTTACCTGGATTGATGGCGGCATCTGTTTGCAGTACCTCTGTCACCCAGTCAGCCCTTCCATCGCTATTGGTATCTACACTGACAGACCTGTTCATGCCGCTGATAATCCCTTGGGTTACCGTGTTTGCAAACTCCAGGCCAAGCGGATTCCCAATTGCCATGACCGGTTCACCAACCTTTAACTCTGTTGAGGAACCGAGGCTGGCCACTGTATTTATATGGGAGCCGTCAATTTCCAATACAGCTAAGTCGGTCAATGCGTCTGAACCGAGAATCTTTGCCGACACCCTCTCCTCGTCATTGAGGACTACTTCGAGTTCTTCGGCACCTTCTACTACATGATGATTGGTCACAACATATGCTTTCCCATTCTCTTTCTTATAAACGATGCCGGAACCCGCCCCAGATTCCTGGCTGTCTGTCCACACATTCTGTTGTTGGAGGTTGACGATGCCAACCACTGCTTCTGCCGTTTCACTGATGTTTTCAGATGTTGCGGCATTTTCGCTGGATATATTTTCAACCATGGAAGTTGCGGGGACCTCATTATTGCCGGTTTGGTTATTTCCTGAGGCACCAGAAGGCATGATGACAAACAGGAACAAGAGGGCAACGGCAAGTGCAGAGAGAGCTCCTCCTATAACTCCGCCGACCAAGGCATTTTTTCCGGAAAATCGACTCGGCTGTTTATCGTGGTCCTTTGTGGTGGGTTGGACATAGCTTTCTGCCTGTACCTGCTCTTCGCCAGAAGCATCCCTTTCCGGCTGTTTCTGCATGGAATCACTGTTTTCTTCTGTATGGTCAAATGAACGTTCATGGTCGAAATCTTTCATGATTCATCCACCCTTTCTATGTCCTTGTATATTCATAGTATAAAACGCCCTGTTAGGATAGATTCGGTAAAAATGTGGAAAAAATGTGTAAAAGAATTATGGTAAGATGGAAAGGAATATGTGCGAGGTGATGAAAGATGAACGAATACATAGGGGTAGTGGAAGACGACCAGAATATCCAAAATATCGTTTCCGCTTATTTGAAAAAGGAAGGGTACAAGGTATCTGTAATAGAGTCGGCTGAAGCGGCGTGGGATTTATGGAAAGAGGACCCACCTACCATGTGGATACTGGATATTATGCTTCCTGGAATGGATGGTTATGAATTTTGTAAAAAAATCAGGGAAGAGAGCGATGTTCCGATAATTATCATTTCCGCAAAGGATGAGGAAATTGATAAGATACTTGGTCTGGAATTAGGGGGAGACGATTATCTCACCAAGCCTTTCAGCCCAAGGGAGCTGGTGGCAAGGGTGAAGCGGCTGTTCAAAAGAGCCCAGCCTGCCGTGCGGAGGGATGATATGGTCCATGACAGGATTCAGGCTGGGAAGCTCCTGATTTATAGAAATGAGCGGCGCCTGTTTTGGAACGGAAGAGAGCAGGAGGTCACGACGAAGGAATTCGATATGCTGCTGTTGTTCGCGGAGAATATCAACCGGGCTTTTTCCCGTGAGGAATTATTGACCAAAGTGTGGGGAAATGACTATTTCGGAAGTGATCGTGCGGTAGATGATCTTGTTAAGCGGATACGTAAGAAACTTGCTGATTTGCCTCTGGAAACCGTCTGGGGATATGGCTATAGGCTTCGCAGGGACGAGGATTAGCGATGAAGCTGCAACATCAGTTGAACATCGCATTCACTACACTGCTGGTCCTCATCATGGGGATAGCTAGCATCGTCATCTATTCTCTCATCCTGGATCTTCTGATTGAGGATGAACGCCGGCAGTTGGAGCAAAGTGGCGAAATTATCGTCAACCTTATGACAGACCAGTATGGAAGCATGAATATCCAAAACTTCAATGAAGTTCTGGAGCAGCAGGACCTTCAATTGTTCCTTTACGACAGAAACCAGGATGCCGTATTATTTTCGACCATGTCAGAGGATATTGCGGAGGGATTTTACCGGACAAATGATTTCTCCGATGATACGGAGGCTTTATGGGAGTTTGGTGGCAGTAATTTTGTTACCTCAAGGATTCTCTTTTATCCCGAATCCCTCGGGCTTGAACTGATCCTTCTGACACCCATGAGCGATATCTCGGCTGTTCAGCAGGACTTCATCTTTTTAATCGCTGTCGTCTTCCTGATAGGAGCTGCAATTGCAGTGGCGATCAGCTATTTCCTGACCAATCGTCTGGTTACGCCTCTTACCCGTCTGAAATGGCAGATGAAGAAAATTGAAAAGCGGCAGTTTGACCAGATTGAGGAAATTGACGCAACAGGAGAAATTGAAGAAGTCGGACAAAGTGTTTATGAAATGGCCCAGGAGCTTCAGAGATATATCCATTCCCAGCAAGCCTTCTTTCAGAATGCGAGTCATGAATTGAAGACCCCTTTAATGACGATCCAAGGTTACGCAGAAGGGATAAAAGACGGCATTTTTGATGAAAATGATAAAGAGAAAGGGCTGGAAGTAATGGTGACAGAGGTCAGCCGTTTGAAATCAATCATTAATGAAATGACCCTTTTGGCGAAACTGGACAGTGCGCCGGAGGTGTATGATGAGGTGGAGGTCGATCTTGGTCTCTTGTTGGAACGCGTGAGCGATCGAGCACTTCCCATTGCAAATGAGCGTGGAATAACGTTGATCCACCACGCCGATGAGGGGCTTTCCATTATGGCAGATGAAGAAAAATTGCTGCAGGCCATGCTGAATCTTGTCTTTAATGGAGTTCGCCATGCGCATACAACAGTAAGGGTTGAAGCTCGAAGAAGTGGAAGTGCAGTCCAGCTGCGCGTCGAGGATGATGGAGAAGGAGTACCAGCCGACATGGCTCCCCATATTTTTCACAGGTTTGTTAAAGGGAAGAATGGGGAAACCGGTTTGGGGTTGGCCATTGCCCGGGCTGTGGTAGAGCAGTCGGGAGGAACCATCCAGCTAGGAAATTCAACGCTTGGGGGAGCTGAATTCGTGGTTTCTTTTCGAAAATAGTCTATGTTTTAACATTTATAGAAGGAAATATGTTATAATTGATTGGTTTGAATCATCTCTATTTACAGAGGAGCGTACAATTTATGCAATTAAGAGAAGATATTCGTAACATTGCAATCATTGCCCACGTTGACCATGGAAAAACCACGCTGGTTGACCAGATGCTGAAATACTCTGGCACTTTCCGTGAGAACGAGCAAGTAGACGAACGAGCTATGGATTCTGGCGACATTGAACGAGAACGCGGAATCACCATCCTGGCAAAGAATACAGCAATCAACTATAAAGATACAACCATTAATATATTGGATACACCTGGACATGCTGATTTTGGAGGAGAAGTTGAGAGGATCATGAAAATGGTCGACGGGGTGGCCCTGGTAGTCGATGCTTACGAGGGAACCATGCCGCAGACGCGTTTCGTATTGAAGAAGGCGTTGGAACAGAAACTGACTCCTATTGTCGTATTGAATAAAATAGACCGGCCAAATGCACGGCCGACCGAAGTAGTGGATGAGGTTCTTGATTTATTCATCGAGCTGGGAGCTGATGATGAACAGCTGGAGTTCCCAGTTGTCTATGCCTCCGCGTTGAATGGGACAAGTGGTGAAGAACCAGAAGATCAGCAGGAGACGATGGATCCTATTTTCACTACAATCTTGGATCATATCCCTGCACCGAAAGATACAAAGGATGAGCCGCTGCAATTCCAGGTCACTTTGCTGGACTATAATGACTATGTAGGCCGAATTGGCGTAGGTCGTGTCGTACGGGGGACCATGAAAGTCGGAGACCAAGTGGTCGTTCTGAAAAAGGATGGAACTGAGAAATCCTTCCGTATCAGTAAACTGTTTGGTTTCATCGGCTTGAAGCGGAAGGAAATTACAGAGGCTCAGGCTGGGGATATCGTAGCACTCGCCGGTATGGAAGACCTTAATGTCGGGGAAACCATCTGCCCGCCGGACCATCCGGAAGGACTGCCGTGGCTCCGCATCGATGAGCCAACCTTGCAAATGACCTTCCTTGTGAATAATAGTCCATTTGCTGGTCGAGAAGGAAAGTATATAACTGCCCGAAAAATAGAAGAACGCCTCATGAAGCAGTTGGAAACAGATGTAAGTTTACGAGTGGACCCGACGGAAACTCCGGATGCCTGGACCGTATCTGGCAGAGGGGAACTCCATCTTTCCATTCTGATTGAAAATATGCGCAGGGAAGGTTATGAGTTGCAGCTTTCCAAACCGCAGGTCATCATCAAGGAAATTGATGGGGTGAAATGCGAACCAGTAGAGCGAGTGCAAGTAGATGTTCCTGAAGATTATACAGGAGCAGTTATGGAATCCCTGGGAGCACGTAAAGGCGAAATGCTCGATATGGTCAATCAAGGGAATGGACAGGTCCGGCTGGAATTCAAAGTCCCTTCCCGCGGTCTGCTGGGGTACTCGACGGAATTCATGTCCCAAACCCGTGGCTATGGCATCATCAACCATACGTTCGATGCCTATGAGCCCCTTGTCAAAGGGCAGGTAGGCGGAAGGCGTGAAGGTGTGCTTGTTTCTCTCGAGAACGGGAAAGCATCCACCTATGGTATCATGCAGCTGGAGGACCGTGGTGTCATTTTTGTTGAACCTGGTACAGAGGTTTATGCTGGGATGATTGTCGGTGAGCATAACCGGGAAAATGATCTTACTGTGAACATCACGAAGGAAAAGCATTTGACCAACGTTCGTTCTGCTACCAAAGACCAAACAAGTGTCATCAAGAAAAACCGTGACATGTCCTTGGAGGAAGCAATCGAGTACCTGGATGATGATGAATATTGTGAAGTTACACCAGAGACGATCCGCTTGCGGAAGAAAATATTGAATAAGAATGAGCGTGAAAAAGCAGCGAAAAGATCGAAACTGGGATAAAGATAAGCCGGGAGGAACACAAAGTGTGTTCCTCCCGGCTTTTGTATTCTCCATAACCGAATAGGAATCTAACATTTCATCCATACTAACCAAAGGAATTGCCGTTATACGGCATATACGGTTTCGAAAGGCGGATGAACATGAAAAAATTGACCCTGGTATTCTGGATAACATTGGGGATTACTTTGATTCTGTCATTCTTCGGCGCGGTCGCACCTGACCCGTTCGAGGAAATCTCTGGGAACATCATGAATTATATCTCTGTTCATTTTGGCTGGTATTATTTGTTGATCGTGACGTTGTTCCTTCTGTTTTGTCTCTATTTGATCTTCAGCCCATTCGGTAAAATACGATTGGGCAAACCGGGGGAGAAACCTGAATTTGGCTACATCAGTTGGTTTGCCATGCTGTTCAGTGCTGGAATGGGGATTGGATTGGTTTTTTATGGTGTAGCATCTCCCCTCTCACATTACGCTAAAACACCGCCCCTAGCAGAACCGGGCACAAGGGAGGCGTTGGAAGATGCTTTGAGAGTGACCTTTTTCCACTATGGAATCCACGCCTGGGCGATTTATGCCGTTACTGGGCTAGTTCTTGCCTACTTCATTTTTCGACATGATAAACCAGGCTTGGTCAGTGCCACACTGGAGCCTGTCTTCGGTAAAAGAGTCAAGGGGACCTTCGGGAAAGTAGTAGACATCATTGCCGTTTTTGCAACCATTGTAGGGGTTGCTACCACCCTTGGTTTCGGTGCTACACAGATAAATGGAGGCTTCTCTTACCTATTCGATGTGCCTAATGCATTCTGGGTCCAGTTGCTGATTATAGGGGGGGTAACGGTACTGTTCTTACTGTCAGCCTATACAGGATTAAGCAAGGGGATAAAATATTTGAGCAATGCAAATATGGCTATTGCTGCCATATTATTCATCTCCGTCCTTATACTGGGCCCGACCCTCTATATCCTCAACAATTTGACGCACAGTATCGGGGATTATTTTCAACAGCTCCCTTCCGAAAGTCTTCGAATCTCTCCCAACGATACGGAGGAACGTGCGTGGGTCATGGATTGGACTGTATTCTTCTGGGCATGGTGGATTGCCTGGGCTCCATTTGTAGGCATATTCATTGCAAGGGTGTCGAGGGGGAGGACGATCCGTGAATTTGTGGCGGGTGTCATGTTTGTACCGTCTATTGTAGGATTCATGTGGTTTTCGGCATTCGGCATTTCAGGAATCGATGCACAGAACAATGGCGCGGACCTTGCCAGCCTTCCGGATGAACAAGTGTTATTCGGATTGTTCAATGAGTTGCCGTGGGGAATGGTCCTCTCGTTATTGGCCATCCTGCTGATTGGTACGTTTTTTATTACTTCAGCTGATTCGGCTACTTTTGTACTCGGCATGCAGACGACGAACGGCTCTCTTTCACCACCGACAGTGGTGAAATTTGTTTGGGGATTTGCACAGTCTGGTATTGCAGCGGTACTTTTATATACTGGGGGCCTGCAGGCTCTTCAGAATGCATTGATCTCTGCGGCCCTTCCCTTTTCATTTTTAATGCTGTTGATGGTCTTGTCCTTCTATAAGGCGCTGAAGAAAGATAGGCTCGAAACAACTATGCAAAAAAAAAATAATTAGATAGCCAAAGGGGCACAATGTTGTGCCCCTTTCTCCATGGAAAGGTAAAAGCCTTGGGTGCAGGCGGGGAGGTTAATATGGCACACTTCTTAAGTGATTAGTGTTCAATGTATTCGGGAAAAAGAAAAAGAGAATATGAAGTGAAAGCCGTTGCAAAACTTGTATGTACAAGTTATACTTGATATCTAACATGTACATACAAGTTGGTATATACATGGAAAGTTTAAGGGAGGATTCATCATGGCTAACGATATAACGAAGATTTTTTCCCCGTTAACAGGGAAAGTCATACAGCTTGAAGATGTCCCTGATCCCACATTCGCACAGAAGATGATGGGGGATGGACTTGCAGTAGAACCTGTTGACGGTAAAGTGGTAGCCCCTGTTGACGGTCAGATTGTCCAAGTGTTCCCTACGAAGCACGCAGTCGGATTGCAGACAGCTTCCGGGGTAGAAGTACTTATACACATTGGGCTGGAAACGGTTGCCTTGGATGGAGAGGGCTTCGAAGCCCATGTTTCTCAAGGAGATCCAGTGAAGGCCGGCGATCCATTGATCACATTTGATCTGGATTTCATCAAAGAGAAGGCGGCAAGCCATATAACACCAGTCATTATCACCAATGGGGACGCGCTTGAAACATTTGAAAAGACCAAGGAGTCAAATGTTTCAGCAGGAGAAACGGTTCTCATGAGCGCAGGCATGAAAGGGGAGGAAAAGTCCGAGGAAGGGCAGGTCCCTGATGAAACTGCTGATATGCGTACGGAGAAGAGCGCCATCAGTGACACACCGTATGCTGATGAGGCCAAGGATATTGTGGCAGCAGTGGGTGGCCTTGAAAACATCAATGCAGCAACCCATTGTGTGACAAGACTACGCTTTGCCTTGGGTGATGAGGAGAAAGTCAACCAGGAAGCATTGGAAAATTTGGATATTGTAAAGGGCTCTTTCGCCGCCAATGGCCAATTCCAAGTAGTGATCGGCCAAGGTACAGTAGATAAGGTATACAAAGCAATGGTCGATGAGACGGGAATCAGTGAGGCTACGAAAGAAGAAGTGAAGGAAGCAGGCGGCAACAAGCAGAACTTCCTCCAGCGCGGGGTGAAAGTTCTTGCTGATATTTTCATCCCAATTCTGCCTGCAATCGTAACTGCGGGTCTGCTGCTCGGACTGAATAACATACTTGTCAATCCGTTGTTCACGGACCAACCTATTATTGAAATGTATCCACAGTGGGCCGGTGTCGCAGAGATGATCAATATCATCGCCAATACTGCCTTCACCTTCCTGCCGGCATTGATTGGCTGGTCGGCAGTCAACCGGTTCGGTGGCAATCCTTTGCTTGGTATAGTATTGGGTCTGATTCTGGTCCATCCTGCCTTAATGCCTGCCAGTGAGTATGCACAGGCGGCAGCAGAAGGAACAGCACCTACATGGAATTTGTTTGGACTTGAAATCAGCCAGATGGGATATCAGGGACAGGTTCTCCCTGTTTTGGTTGCTGCATGGGTACTGGCTAAGATAGAGATCTGGCTTCGTAAACGTGTCGTTGATTCGCTTCAACTCTTGGTAGTGGCCCCCATTGCATTATTGGTTACCGGATTCTTGGCGTTCATTATTATCGGCCCGGTAACATTTACTATCGGTGAATGGATCACAGGAGGAATTGTAGCTATTTTCCAAGCCTTCCCACTTGTGGGCGGCCTATTATATGGAGCATTATATGCGCCGCTTGTTATTACCGGGATGCATCATACATTCCTCGCCGTCGACTTGCAGCTTATCGGAAGTACAGGTACCACCTTCCTATGGCCAATTGTAGCACTGTCTAATATTGCTCAAGGTTCTGCTGTATTTGCGATGATGCTTGTGGCAAGGGAAGAGAAACTGAAAGGCTTGGCCGGTACATCCGGTGTGTCCGCCTTCCTTGGTGTTACAGAGCCTGCAATGTTCGGGGTCAACCTCCGATTCAAATATCCGTTTGTGGCAGCACTGATCGGGACAGCCATTGCTGGTGCCTTCATTACGATGCAAAATGTACAGGCAACTTCGATCGGAGTCGGTGGTCTTCCGGCATTTCTGTCCATTGTCGGAGAAAACTGGTTATCCTTCTTCATCGGCATGGCCGTTGTGCTTGTGATCCCATTCGTAATCACCTATTTTGTCGCCAAACGGAAGCTGAACACGCACTAATATAGACCGAGCATATGGAGGAGTGGAAATATGAGTGAAGCATGGTGGAAGAGAGCAACAGTCTATCAAATCTATCCAAAAAGTTTCCAGGATACCACGGGAAGCGGTACAGGTGATATACAAGGCATTATCCAAAGGCTGGATTATCTAAAGGATCTAGGTGTGGATGTCCTATGGCTGACACCTGTCTATGAATCTCCGCAGAAGGATAATGGCTATGATATCAGCGACTATTATTCGATTGATCCCTCGTATGGCACCATGGAAGATTTTGAAGAGCTCCTGAAGGAAACGCATAAACGGGGCATGAAGCTGATCATGGATCTGGTGATCAATCATACTTCTACGGAACATGAGTGGTTTAAACAGGCAGCTTCCTCCAAAGATAATGAATATCGGGACTTCTATATATGGAAAGACCCAGTAGAGGGCGATAAACCGAATAACTGGCAGTCCAAATTCGGAGGGCCTGCCTGGGAATATGACGAGCATACAGGCCAATATTACCTTCATTTGTTTGATGTTACCCAGGGAGACTTGAACTGGGAGAATGAGAAGCTGCGGAATAAACTGTATGAAATGATCCAATTCTGGGCGGAGAAAGGTATTGATGGTTTCCGCCTAGATGTGATCAATTTAATTTCCAAGGATCAACGATTCCCAAGTGATGGCACTGGCGATGGAAGGAAATTCTATACAGATGGACCGAGGGTTCATGAGTATCTGCATGAGATGAACCAAGCTGTCCTCACACCAAACAATATGATGACAGTCGGAGAAATGTCATCCACTACGTTGGAAAACTGTGTATTATATACAAATCCTGAGCGCCAAGAACTTGATATGACATTCCAATTTCATCATTTGAAGGTTGATTATCCGAATGGTGAGAAGTGGACCAAAGCGCCATTTGATTTTCTTCAATTGAAGAAAATCCTGTCTGAATGGCAGGTAGGCATGCATAAAGGTGGTGGCTGGAATGCATTGTTCTGGTGCAACCACGATCAGCCACGTGCTGTATCCCGCTTCGGGAATGATGGAAAATACCGAACGGTCTCAGCCAAGATGCTAGGCACAGTGGTGCATATGATGCAAGGCACGCCTTATATCTATCAGGGGGAAGAAATAGGCATGACCAATCCAAAATTCACCTCCCTCGAACAATATCGGGATGTTGAATCTCTGAATGCTTTTGAACTCTTGAAAGATGAGGGGAAATCTGAGGAAGAAATTCTGGATATTCTTCGGCAGAAATCCAGAGATAATGCCAGAACGCCGATGCAGTGGTCGGATGAAGAGAATGCCGGCTTTTCCGCGGGTACACCGTGGATCCAGCCTGCAGCAAATTATCCGGAGATCAACGCAGCGAAGGCTGTAGAGGATCCTCATTCGATCTTCTACCATTACCAACAGCTGATTCGCTTACGGAAAGAGTATGATATTATTACGTATGGGGATTATGAGCTGCTTCTGGAAGAGGACCCGCGGGTTTTTGCTTATACAAGAAGTTGGAATGGGGAAAAACTGGTCGTAGTCAATAACTTCAGCGCCGAAGAAACCCATGTGAATCTCCCTGTGGAAGATACAGGAGAACCGGAAATTCTGCTGTCCAACTATCAGGATTCCGAAAAATCCCTGCAGCAGTTGGTCTTACGGCCATATGAATCTGTTGTATATTATATAAAATAATGGGGTTTATTGATGAAAAAGAAGTATTTAACAATCTATGAAGACTTGGCGGAGAAGATACAATCCAATGTTTGGCCGACTGCATCCCTGCTTCCTTCTGAAAATGAATTGGCGGAGATGTATGATGCTTCCCGGGAGACAATCCGCAAGGCCTTGCAGCTTCTCTCCAATAACGGATATATCCAAAAAATCAGGGGGAAAGGGTCGGTTGTTCTTGACCTGAACAAGTTATCCTTTCCTGTTTCAGGAATTGTCAGCTTCAAGGAATTGAATGACAACCTCAACCTAAAGAGCAGGACCATTGTGGAAGATATCGGTTATATGGATCGGGATGATGATGTTTCTGAAATGCTCGGTTCGGAGGATGATAGGATCTGGCATGTCAGCAGGGTACGCAAGATTGCAGGCGAACGAATCATTTTGGATAAAGACTATTTCA
This sequence comes from Virgibacillus xinjiangensis, assembly GCF_042643145.1. Taxonomy (NCBI): domain Bacteria; kingdom Bacillati; phylum Bacillota; class Bacilli; order Caryophanales; family Bacillaceae; genus Virgibacillus; species Virgibacillus xinjiangensis. Next base: position 35,240 of record NZ_JBHRSA010000009.1, on the reverse strand, counting down.
CGGAACAGTTTGTGCCCAAGCTGCCTGTGGAAGTATGTGAAACATCCATTTATCAATATATTGAAAGGGAGCTGGGGCTTTCGATCTCTTTTGCCCAGAAAGAGATTGTCGTAGAAGAGCCAAGCACAGAGGATAAGGAGTTATTGGACCTGGAGGGTTTTTCAAATATTGTCGTGATCAAAAGTCAGGTATATTTGGAAGATACCAGCTTGTTCCAATACTCCGAATCACGCCACCGCCCGGACAAGTTCCGATTTGTCGACTTTGCAAGGAGAGTCAAAATTTAGAACACCACCTCATCACCCTGGAGGTGGTGTTTGTATATGGAGGGATAATAATGGACAACAACTGGTGGAAAGAAAGTGTCGTTTATCAAATTTATCCACGTAGTTTCAATGACAGCAATGGAGATGGCATTGGAGATATCAGAGGTATCATTGAAAAGGTCGATTACTTGAAGGAACTGGGGATAGATGTTGTTTGGCTATCCCCTGTATACCAATCGCCAAATGATGATAATGGCTATGACATTTCCGATTATAAGGCGATTATGGATGAATTTGGAACCATGGAAGATTGGGAAGAGTTGCTCGAGGAACTCCACCAGAGGAAGATGAAACTGATTATGGATCTAGTCGTCAATCATTCATCTGACGAACATGAATGGTTCCGGGAAGCGAGGAAGTCAAAGGACAATCCATATCGGGATTATTACATATGGCGTCCAGGCAAGGATGGAAAAGAACCGAATAACTGGAAATCTTCCTTCAGCGGTTCAGCTTGGGAGTTTGATGAAAAAACGGGTGAATACTACCTTCATCTATTCAGTAAGAAACAGCCGGATTTAAATTGGGAAAATCCTACCCTGCGCAAGGAAGTCTATGACATGATGAAATGGTGGCTGAATAAGGGAATCGACGGCTTTCGCATGGACGTCATCAACTTCATTTCTAAGGTCCCTGGACTGCCTGATGGGGAAGTAAAACAGGGGGAAACATATGCCTCTGGAAGCAAGTTTTTCAGAGATGGCCCTCGCATACACGAATTTCTGCAAGAAATGAACCAAGAAGTGCTTGATTCCTACGATGTAATGACTGTTGGTGAAATGCCCGGTGTCGGTGTTGAAGAGGCTAAAAAATACACGGACCCAGCTAGAAATGAATTAAATATGGTTTTTCAGTTCGAACATATGGATCTGGATTCTGGCCCGAATGGAAAGTGGGATTTAAAGCCATTGGAACTCACCGATTTAAAGGAAAATATCACTAAGTGGCAGACTGGATTGAATGGCGTCGGCTGGAACAGTCTATACTTGAATAATCATGATCAGCCTCGAATTGTCTCCCGTTTTGGTAATGATACAGAATATCGGGTGGAATCAGCTAAAATGCTGGGTACATTCCTCCATATGCTGCAGGGCACACCGTATATTTATCAGGGAGAAGAAATCGGTATGACCAATATAAAGTTCGATTCTATTGAGGAATATAGAGATATTGAGACGCTCAATATGTATAAGGAAAAGGTAGAAGAGAATGGAGAGGATCCAGCCAAGGTCATGGAGTCTATCTATGCCAAAGGAAGGGATAATGCACGCACTCCTTTCCAATGGAATAGTCAGGAGCATGGAGGTTTCACTACAGGCGAGCCATGGATGAAAGTGAACCCGAATTATCGAACAATCAATGCGGAACAAGCAGTTAGTGATGAACATTCCATCTATCATTACTACAGAGAGCTGATCCGGTTGCGGAAAGAGCATCCGGTGATTGTGTATGGCGACTATCAGTTGATTCTGCCGAACGATGATAAAATCTATGCTTACATGCGAAATTATAAGGAGGAGAAATTGCTGGTAACAGCCAATTTCAGTGAGGAGGAAGTAGACTTTCATCTGCCGGAGGACATTTCCTTTACCGCCAACGAGGCCATCATCGGGAATTACGAAGGCTTCGAGGCAGGAAGCTACACAGGTTTCACCCTCAAGCCTTATGAAGTCCAGGTCTATAAAGGGGTATAACAAGGCGTGCGCTCGGAAACTTTCCGGGCGCGCGTTTTCTTTTTTGATGAACGGTGAAATAAAGGAGTAAGGAAGGTGAATGACAAATGTGGAGATTATGGAGAAGAATGAAGTTTTTATTGAAGTTCAGGAAATCTGTACCATTCATAAAAGATTTCATTTTATCCGGGGAAGTGGATAAAAAGAAGAAAATCATGTTTGCAGGACTGGCTGTAGGCTATGTTCTCCTGCCCTTTGACTTGATTCCCGATTTCCTGTTGGGATTGGGGTTGGTGGATGATATTGCGGTTGCCTCTTTCCTCTTACAACAGATGGTAAAAAGTGCCCCCATATCATTGAAGGATAAATACGAACTCTGATGAAACTTGAGGCAGGACTGCATCTGCAATCCTGCCTCATGATTTTCTCTTCTTTTTCTCATTGGGAATATATTTGGTATAGTATGCCGCGAACAGCAGACAAATGAGGGCAGTGCCCCAGGCAGCAATGCCGCTCCAATATAAGTCGATGCTGATGCCGATGATGATGACGACGACACTGATGGCGATAAAAATTGCCGTTAAATAACGTTTCATTCCAACACCTCATTAGCTAAGGTAAAAGTCCAATTCATTTACCCGATTATCAATAAGAGAAAACCTGATTCCTAATGACTAGGTTATGTAATCGGGGTCCCGGCTATGTGAAGCCGGGTGGTTATACTCCATCCTGTATGGCGGGTTTCGGTTTCCTGACCAAAGCCATTATACCGGCGATCAGGTAGAAAAGCCCACCGGCAAAACCGACAATCGTCATGATAATGGAACTGATAACAGCTGTTACAATCAGTATGATTCCTGACGCCTTCGGTTTTTTATTTCCTCTAAGCAACACAAGGGAAACTATCCCCAGGATAATTGCGGCCAAAGAAGTGATTAAGAACAGCGTGCCGCTGTTGCCCATCGTCTCCACGATGGAATTCAATTCAGCTTCTGATATTTCCACCCCTTGTTGTGACAATTCCTCTGGCAACTGTTGAAACAGGGACCGATTGTTGCCCATCCATACCATAAATCCGCCGACAATAGCGAAAAACGTGTATACCAGCATTCCGATAATTCCCAGTATGACTTCTCCTGTGCGTTTCATCCTGCCACCCCTTTATCCATAATGATCTATTATTTATTTATACGATTTCACCGTTGGAAAGTTTCAAAAGACGCTAATGCAATAATAAAACACCTTGTTACATCTAACAAGGTGTTTGTCTTTTTCCCGCTATCTGATTAAATCAGGGTTATCTTCTTTTGCAGCCCGTACTCTCTGTCTTCGATATCCGGCAGCCGCATCTGCCCTTTTAAAATCTTTCGCATAGCGAATTTCCTGTGCGTCTGTAAGCTGTTTATTTTTGGTAGGCTGATATTGTGCTTTAGCCATAATTGGATATTCATTCCTTTCTTAAAAAGTATTTCTTATCATTCCTATTCCCTCAAGCATGGATCATAAACATCCCCTGCATCGGCTGGTGACTGAAAAGTGCTGAGGTGCGGTCATACGCATGCACGGAAGCTGATGAGATTTTAGTAATAATATCAGGCTGAATTTGATATAATAGAGTTGTTTGAAGATAATAGACAGCTAGATACATTGAGGAGAATGGGCAGTATGGAATGGAGAAATTTGTATCGTGGAATGCTGATGGGGACGAGTGACGTGGTCCCAGGGGTCAGTGGAGGAACGATAGCAGTAGTGCTTGGAATATACGACCGGTTGATTGCAGCGGTCAACGGACTTTTCAGCAAAGAGTGGAAAAAGCATCTGGGATTCTTGATACCATTGGGGCTTGGAGTGGTACTAGCCATCTTCCTGCTTGCCAGTTTGATGGAATGGTTGTTTGAGCACCATCCTGGACCTACACAGTTTTTCTTTCTCGGTCTGATATTGGGTGTGGTTCCTTATTTGTTCGACAAGGCAGATGCCAAGCGCTCTTTCAAAGGGAAGCATATCATTTTGCTGATTGCCGGTATCATACTGGTAGGATCGATGGCATTCATCACACCCGAAGAAGGTGCTGTCATCCAGAATATCACGATGTCCACTTATATACTTTTGTTCTTTTCCGGCTTTATTGCAAGCAGTGCCATGATTTTGCCGGGAATAAGCGGCTCTCTCATATTGCTGATCATCGGCGTATATGCCACCGTAATGTCGGCCATCAGTAATCTTCAATTGGATTTGATTGCCGTCATTGGGTGTGGCATTGCTGCAGGAATTGTGGTTATGAGTAAAGTGATCCATTATTGCCTGAAGCATTATTATACTGGAACGTTTTCAGTAGTTATTGGCTTGGTACTAGGTTCGGTACTTGTAGTCTTTCCAGGGTGGCCGGATACCGGCACGGGATTGATGATCAGTGTGGGCACGTTTGCAGCAGGTCTTGCTGCAGCTTATATCCTTGGACGGTTGGAACATTAGTGGGACAAGCATGTCATAAGACATTACTGGAGAGAACCGTTACAATAAAGGCAAATACTTAGAAGGAGATGGTACGGGATGGAACATATAGATACGAGAGAGAAATTTGATGAAATTATTCAGAGTGATGAGCCGGTAATTGTGAAATTCTTCGCGGACTGGTGCCCGGACTGCAAGAGGATGGATATGTTCATTGACGGAGTAATGGATGAATTCAAGCAATTTGACTGGTATGAAGTGAATAGTGATGAGGTAGAAGGGCTTGCACAGGAGTATGAGGTAATGGGCATACCAAGCATCTTGATCTTCAAAGATGGTGAAAAGCTCGCCCACCAGCATAGTGCCTATACGAAAACGCCAGAGTCTGTCAGTGACTTCTTGCATCAGCAGCTTGGCTGAAAAAAACATGGTCATCCAATAAAAGGATGATCATGTTTTTTTATAATCATAAACCTAGGTTCAAGAATGGTGCGTGTACGTTTTCCTGCCCTTGTAAGTGGGTGTTTGACAGGCGGACTCCCTGGTTTTCTTCAGCGAGCGAGAAGATGTCGCTCCACTGCTGAAGCGATTTGTCCCGCCATGTTATGGAAGAAATGGATTCCGTGTTGATTTGGCGGGGATCTTCTGGGCTGTTTATCCCTTGGCCCCACTCAATCAGAAAAGGAAGTACCGGCTCTCCTTCTGGGAAGAGCATTTTCCATTCCAGTTGGGATCCGTCCGGCCGAGTCCGGCTTCCAGGGAACGGACCTGTATATGGAATGTTGGACTCTTGGAAATGTTGCTGGTATTTGTCCATCTCCTCTGTCCTTAGAGCGAGTCGGATGATTCCTTCTCTCTCTTCCTGCAGAGATTCAACAACTTGTCGAATCAGCGGATTTTTTGATTTCTCAGCCGTTTGCCAATCTTCCACTCCAATCCACTCTATATAGCATTCATTTTTAAAAAATGCCAAGTGGTTGGAGGTTCCCCATTCGTGATGCCTCCCACCTTGAACAGTGACCACGCCGTGTCTATTTCCATAATCCTTCGCGGCGTGCTCTGGGTTTCTGGCGGCAATTACGATGTGATCCAATGCAAGCATCCGACCATCCTTTCTAATAGGTTCTATATTCATTGTAGCTTGCAGCAGGTATATTGGAAAGTCTGTTTCATGGTATAGTACAAGTAAAATAGAAAAGTGCAGGTGATCGTGGTGGCAGGACAAGAGATTCTGATTGTCGAGGACGAGCGCAAAATCAGCCGAGTCCTGGAGTTGGAGCTTGGGTATGAAAATTATGGAACAAAGATCGCAGATAACGGGGAAGATGCACTCCAGTTGATGGAGGAAAAACAGTGGGATTTGATCCTGCTTGATATCATGATTCCAGAATTGAGCGGCTTGGAAGTGCTCCGGCGCTTTCGCCGCAGGGATGAAGAAACACCGGTAATTCTATTGACCGCAAGGGACGAAGTACATGATAAGGTCAGCGGGCTTGATCTTGGTGCCAATGATTATATTACCAAACCGTTTCAGATTGAAGAACTGCTTGCCCGGGTCCGTGCCCATCTCCGCGTCCCTGGAAGTCGTCAGGCAAAAGGGGATAAGCTTGTTGCTGCGGATCTGCAGGTGGATATCAGCCGTCGAGAGGTCCACAGGGGGAACAATCAGGTGGAATTGACGCCAAGAGAGTTTGACTTGCTGGTCACCCTGTTGAAAAATAAAAATATCGTACTTACCAGAGACCGATTGATGGAGCAGGTTTGGGGATTTGATTATTATGGAGATACGAATGTGGTCGACGTCTATATCCGTTATCTGCGCCAAAAGATGGATAAAGGCTATGATACCCCGTTGATTCAGACAGTGCGGGGCGTCGGTTATACCATAAAGGATAGTGAATGATGAAACTGAAAACGAAGATTCAACTGTTTTCCACCTTATTCATGCTCGTTCTGATTCTATTAGTGAATACGTCCATTTATTTTCTTTTCTATCATATTGCGGCAACCAGTGAATTGGAACAGCTTTCCAATGAGGCTGATTTACTGGCACAGGAACTTGCAGACAGTTCAGCAACAGATGTCAGCGGCCTTCTAAATGCTTATCTACCGACCAATGGCATGATTCGCATTGTGGGAGAAGGGGAGGAGGTATGGACGGTGCAGACTAGAAACAGCGACTATCTTAGCCAACCAGGGTCCTATTCGACGACAGAATCATCATCCATTCTTCCCCAAGAGGATGGAGCAGACATTGCTTACGTGACTAAGCCGATCATCTGGAGTTCAGGAGAAAATACCGGGGAAGTTGCTTCCTTGCAAGTCTCGAACCACTTGGAACCACTCAGCGATACAATGACCACACTATTCTATGTGTTGTCGATTGCATCAGCTATCATGCTTCTGCCCGTGGCAATAGCAGGTACTGTACTCAGCAGATTCCTGCTGCAGCCGATCACACAGCTGACTAAAGCAATGAGAATAAATATCGACCGATCAGAATGGGAAAAGATTTCTGTAGATAACCGGTCCAATGATGAACTGCATGAAATGGAAAAAACATTTAATGAAATGATTGATTATCTGAAGGATAACTTTGAAAAACAGGAAATTTTTGTGTCGGATGCCTCACATGAGTTGAAGACGCCAATTTCTATTATTAAAAGTTACTCCCAGTTGTTGAAACGCAGGGGAACGGAAAATCCAGCACTGGTTGATGAGTCTTTGGAGGCCATCGATTCTGAGGCTGAACGGATGAAGAAATTGGTGGAACAAATGCTTGCCCTTGCCAAGAATAAGCAATCTGCCAATATGCAGGAATTAAATATCACCACATTGGCAGAGGAAACGACAAATACCTTCCGAAGAGCCTATTCCCGGCCGATTCAACTGGAGAAAAATACAGAAGAATTGCTAGTTGTGGGGGACACGGACCAATTGGAACAAGTTCTGTACATTCTTATCGATAATGCGCTGAAATACAGCAATGAGAAAATCCAAGTTCTCGTTTCGAAAGAAGATGGAGAAGCGGTAATAGTGGTGAGAGATTATGGAAATGGGATACCAAAAGAAGACCAGGAACGCATTTTTGACCGCTTCTACCGGATGGACAAGGCGAGAAGCAGGGACTCCGGTGGCACGGGACTCGGGCTTGCGATAGCCAGGTCGATTGCTTTGGAACATGGTGGAGAATTGACCGTGGAGAGTGTTGAAGGGGAAGGGGCCTCGTTCTACCTGCGCCTACCTCTCCTGAAGTAAAATCTCATTGATTTCTAATCTTCTTCACAGCTTTTTTTTATTAGGCTCCAGTATAGTGAAAAGTAAGGAGGGTGGGCGATGAATAAGAAGTCGGTTGTTACATTGGCGGTTGTTGCCGTCCTGATCATTTTCGGCATAGGAATCTTTCAATCCGGAGCTATTTCAAGGGAACCAGCCATCAGCAAGGAAGAGGCAAAGCAGATGGCTGGTGATCAATATCCCGGTACCATAGGGGAAGTAAAACTTGTGAATGAAGATGGTGAGCCGATTTACATTATTGACGTGGAATCGGCAGGAAAGCAATATGCCCTCCATTTGGATGGACATAGCGGCCAGGTGCTGAACCTTGAAGTGATCGATGATTCTTCAGAACCTCAACAGAGCCAGGGAGAACGGGAAAAGAATGAGCAGAAAGAGCCGCCGGAACAGGAAGAAGCGGATAGGAAGGAAGAAGATACAGGCAGTGCATTGCTCGGCTATGAGCGGGCAAAGGAAATAGCTCATCAAGAATTTCCAGGGACAGTGGTGGAGCAGCTGGAACTGGAAGAGGACGACGGGCGGATGGTTTATGAAATCGACCTGGTCAATGGAGAAGATGAGGCGGAGCTTGTGATAGATGCTTATACAGGCGATATTATCGTCCTGGAAATCGACCAGGAAGACTAACGGATTCAGTTGAGGCTCCCCTGTAGAGACGCAGGTTTTATCAGCAGGACACGCAGGAAATCGGCGATAGCACCAATAGATAGGGGCAGCCCGACGTCGGCGGGCTGCCTTTCATTAACTTTTTTTTACGTAAAAGTTTTTCCGAACTGTAGCTGGAACTGATGGATGTTTTTCAAAGTAATTGCGGATCAATTCTACGGCATCTTTTTGAATTTCTTTTAGTACGGGTTTGCCTTTGAACATATCGTAGTTTCCGCCGCCTGAGGCACGATAATTGTTCAATACGACCTGATATGTCTGTTCTTCGCGGAGCGGTTCTCCATGATAGGTAATGGTTTCGATCCTTTCCCCAGTTGGTTTGGCCACATCAATCGTATATTCAATACCTTCCCACATATCATAGTTATAGTGCTGCGGTTTCGGTTCGATGTAAGAAGGGTTGACCGCTATGTTTCTGTCTTCATCGAGAGTGAAATAGTCAGCACTCTTTTCCAATGCAGCATGTATGTCCCTTCCGGTGAGTTCAAGCACTACCAAGGTATTCGGGTATATATAATTGGATACGATATCTCGCATAGTCACCTGTCCTTTAAAACCTCCAGCTTCATTATTCAGCAGGGCTGTCACAGAGATATCCACACCGCTTGCTTCCATCTGTACTTTTTGGATAAATTCAATGAACGGATGTTTTTCTATTCTTGTCTGAAGTGGATCGTCGATAGTCATATCTCCTTCAATATATCCTACCGGCTCATCCAGCCAGTTCTGTGTGGATGATTCGATCTCTTCCAAGTAGTTCAAAATCCCACAGTCAGCCTCAGTCCCGCTCAATTTTTCGATGGAGGCATGTTTTTTGGCCAATCTCCATTGATCCTCCATCTTCTCCAGGTGGATGGTGACATTTCCATACGCCTGCGCGTTGTGGCCTGGTTGTACGACTAAAACCCCATTAATAGTGGAGACCAACTGACGATGCTGATGACCGGTAAGGAGGATGTCTAACCCATTTATTTTTTCACACATTTCAAAGCCTTGATTCTCTCCTGTTGGGTTCTCTGTCGGTTCGCCCGTGTCAGGGTCCCTTTCCAATCCACCGTGGTACATGCCTATGATGATATCCGGATTCTCTTGTTGCCGGAGGTGTTTTACCCAAGTGTCTAATGTGGATAAAGCATCAGCAAAATCCAGAGTAGAAATATGCTCTGGATCCTCCCAGTTCGGTATGTAGTGTGTCGTGACTCCGATAATGGCTACGCGAACACCGTGATCCATCACAAAGATCTTATATGGCTGACCAAAGTAAGGCTGCCCTGACCGCTTATCCATAATATTGGCAGACAACCAAGGGAAGTCGGATTGATCTACGGCTGCTTGAAAAATATTCTTTCCGAAGTTGAATTCATGGTTGCCGGGAACACCGGCATCTATTCCAATCCGGTTCATGATACCGACCATTGGATTCTCCTTGGAAGCATGCTCCTTTACGTAATGGGTCATCAAGGGTGTTCCCTGGATCAAATCCCCATTATCTACTACCAATATGTCAGGGTTTTTGGCTCTCGCATTTTTGACGGCGGTGGCATATGATGCCAGTCCTCCATCCACTTTTGTTCCATAGGTGACAGGCATGGCATGACCGTGAACATCGCTGGTATAAAGTATCTGAATCGTTGCTGTATTCATCGTCAACTTCCTTTCCGAATAAAAGCCCCTGCAAGGAAGGAGGTCCTCCCTGAAAAGGTTGCAGGTATTATTGGTATTTTCTTACACTTGCTATTAAATAACATCCTGCCATAGATTTCCATACTATTTCTTCCTTTTTACATTTTTTAAACAAATTGGCTGCAGGTAAATTAGTTCATATTGGTATTCCGGTATCCGGGTGGGTTTCCAAAGTACAGTGGACGGAAATATATATACATATAGGAATGGAAAGGAAAGTGGGAAATGGAAAAAACAGATGTCAAATTTGATAAAGCATTGTTTTTATATAATGGGAATGCAGGTAACGATGAACTCAAATGGAAACTGGCGAAAACCCTTCCTGTTTTGGCTGAAGGCATCCGAGACTTGCGCGTGGTGATGACCAGTTCTGCAGAGGAAGCCGTTTACGTATGCAGAAAGCATAGTAAAGAAGTTGATCTGCTGATTATCTTGGGTGGAGATGGGACGGTTCATCAGTGCATTAATAGTATTTCAGGCCTCACCCATCGTCCAGTACTTGCAATCCTTCCAGGGGGGACCTCCAATGATTTCAGCAGAATGCTTGGAATGCCGCAGGACTTGGAACAGGCAGCTGCCGCCCTCCTGGAGGGAGAGGTAATGAATATTGATGTAGGGACAGAAAATGAAAGGTATTTTCTAAATTTCTGGGGTATAGGATTGGTTGCTGAGACTTCTCGAAATATAGACGCAGAGCAGAAAAGGAACTTAGGGGTTTTGAGCTATTTCATGAGTACAATCCGCACGGTCAATCAGGCGGAGCCATTTTACTATAAAATCGTAGCTGATGGAGCAACCTATGAAGATGAGGCGGTCCTAGTCATTGTGTTGAATGGGAAATTTTTAGGGACAAGGGAGGTTCCAATCCCCTCGATTCAGGCAGATGACGGCCTTCTTGATGTACTGGTTGTAAAAACGTCGACCCTCGCCTCGTTTCGCGAGCTCCTATCTATACGGAACCCGAATGCGGATATGGAGAGATTCAGAGAGCTGGAACATTTTCAGGCAAAAGAAGTGAACATAACAACGCAAGCTTCAAAGGAAGCCGATATGGATGGAGAACTTGTAGGGGCAACACCGGCGAATATCTCGATTTTGCCCCATCACCTCCAAATCATCGGATTTAGTCAGCAGTGAATATCCGAGTCAAGGGTTTACCAGCAAAACCACATGGGTACGCAGTCTATATGAGGGATCAGCCAATATATACCCAGGAGGAGTCAGTCATCTATGAAGGATAAGCAGGTAACAATTTATATAAGTGAAAATAATTCACAATGCAACAAGCTGCTTCAGCAAATGGAAGAATGGAATGTACCCTATGAAACAAAAAATGTATCCAAAGACAGCAAGTATATGAGGGAACTGCAAGGTATGGGTATCTATGGAACTCCTGCAACCTTTATCAATGAGGATGAAGCGCCTGTTTTGGGATACCAGAAAAACAGAATCAAGAGCAACTTGGGTCTGGGCAGTGATGGTCATTATGATGCAAGCTACAATGGTTACAGCAGCTATTAAGGCCGTGGACACAATTGATATCCCTTGCGCATAAATTATAGTAGATCATAACAGGGGAAGAGGGTGTGTATATGAGCTATTTTGGTTTTAATGGTTATCCTCCGCGGCCGGACCACATACAGCCAAACCCATCTTATATCCAGTATTCATCGCAGTACCCACCACAAAATATACCTATGCAGGTCCCCCCGCAGACTCCCTATCAAGCATTCGCCAAACCAAAGCATCCGGAACAGTGGCCGCACGCAGGACAATTGGGCTATTCATCATTCACCGGTGGGAAGCCGGGCAGCAATCTCTTCGCCTACTTCCAGGGCAATAAGGGGCAAGTAGACATTGAAAAAATGATTGGCACGGTCAGTCAGCTTGCCAACACTTATCACCAAGTTTCCCCCATTGTAAAAGAATTTGGATCCATCTTGAAAAATATCCGATAATCTACAAAGCTGATGTACAGTCCACCTGCATATCAGCTTTTTTTCTTCCTATTCCTGTTAAAAACAGGGTAAAATGGAAGAAGAAATATGTTGGATTTCATCTTGAATTGTCATAGCAATGGTAGAATCAGGGGAAAAGAAAATATGGAACAGCAAGAGAAGGAGAAGAGAAGATGGTAGGATGTTTAATTATTCACGGTTATACCGGAGGGCCGTATGAGGTAGGTCCCCTGGCTGATTTCCTGAGGGAACACACAGACTGGAGGATCGAAGTACCGACACTCCCAGGACATGGCAGGGAATTGGATCTGGAAGGTGCCTCCTATAAGAAATGGATCAAGACCGCGGAAAAATCCTTGAGGCAATTAAAGGAACAATGCAGCAAAATTTATCTAATCGGATTTTCGATGGGAGGAATGATCGCTTCCTATCTTGCAGCAAAATACAAAGTCGATAATCTTGTATTGCTTGCCACATCTGGAAAATACCTGTCATTCCGGCAAATAGGCTTAGATGCAGCTTCGGTCCTCGCAGACGGAATGAAGGGCAATCTGGATAAGAACAAGTTATATCAGCATTATCGGCAAAAAATGGGTCAAGTACCCTTGAAGGCCAACCTGGAATTTCTGAAGCTGGTGAAATTTACCCGCCGCTATTTAAAGAAGGTAAAGTCACCGGTATTAATTGCACAAGGCCAACAGGATGGAATGGTTCCTTATAAGACGGCCTACTATCTCGATAAGGAAATCCCTTCCGAAAAGAAAGAGGTTGTCTTCTTTGAGCGATCCAGACATCTAATTTGCCTGGGAGATGATAAGGATACTCTCAACCAAATGGTATTCGACTTCCTGACAGGATAAGAAAAATAGCAGCACCTGTCCACACAGGTGCTGCTATTTAATTTTTGTAGAAGGAAATCACTAGCGCACCTTCCCCACCGTAAGTGGCGATCAAAGGCCCCATGTCCATCAAATAGGCGTCGTCAAAACTGTATTTTCCAGAAATTTCTTCTATGACTTTCTGTGCTTTTTCTCCCGCATTGCAGTGACTCATACAGATGACTTTTTTGTTCGCATTGGTAATATGTTCGCCGATTTGGTCAATGAACCGGCGAATAGATTTTTTGTCGCCACGGACTTTTTCGGTGACCTCAATGGTTCCTTGTTCGCTAGCTTGCATCAGTAATTTGATGTTCAACGTTTTAGCGATGGTACCCTTCACCTTATCCAGACGGCCGCCGATGATCAGGTTTTCCAGCGTCTTCAGTACAAACAGGGTCGCTGTCTGTTCGATCCGCTCCTCCATATGGGGGACAAGTTCTTCGAAGGTAAGACCTTCCCTGATCTTCCTTGCCGCTTCATGAAGCTGTAGAGCAATTCCGCAGGATGCGGTCTTCGTGTTGATTACTTCTATTCTCCGCTCAGGCTCTTCTTCCAACAGCATATTCTTGCCCATTACCGCGTTTTCGTAAGTACTGCTCAATCCCTTGGACAGGCTGAGCATTAAAATGGGCTTTGCCGGGTCAGCTTCTTTGAAGGCTTCGTAAAAATCACTTGGACTTGGAGCGGCTGAGCGGGGAAGTTCTTTAGCTTCTTCCACTTTTTTATGATAATTTTCCAGGTCCATATCCACCCCTGTACGATACTGACCGTCATGGAAATGTAGATATAGCGGTGCAACGGTAAGAGGGATCTCCTCCCTCAAGCGTTTGGGAATATCGGCTCCGCTGTCAGTCATTAACTGTATATTCATGACCTCACCTGCTTTTTTTAAAAGTATATGAACTATTGACGTTCTTTATTTGTTTAATTGTTTCCCTCTTTCTTGGCGATGGTAACCTTTGCTTTTCGAGTCGTACTCATAATAAATAAGAACAGGCCGAAAATAACAATTGTCCCGCCAAGAAGCTGGGGCCAAGTGATGACTTCACCCAGGATCCAGTATGCCAGTATGGAGGCACCGACCGGTTCAAACACAATGGCCATAGAAATTGTCGAGGTGCTTAGCCATTTCAGGGCCCAGTTAAACAATGAATGGCCGAGAAAGGTAGGGAAGACAGCCAGAGCGAGAAAAAGCCACCAATGGTCTGCAGGATAGCCGAAAAACGGGTGTTGAAGCACCAGGTTGTAAAGAATCAACGTCACAGAACTGGCACTATATACAACAAAGGTATAGGTCATCAAGGAAAGGTTTCTTCTTACTGTCTGTCCCATCAAAAAATAGATGGTTACACCTATAGCACCGAGCAATGCGAGCAGATCTCCCCAAAGGGCAATCCCGCTCAATTGAAAGTCTCCCCAAGCGATGATGACACTTCCGAAAAGTGCAATCAGCATACTGATGACGGCTCCTGCCGAGAATCGTTCCTGGAAGAAAAAGTACGTCCCCAAAAAAGCAAAGATGGGCTGCAATGTCACAAGAACAACCGAACTTGCTACAGATGTATAATTGAGGGATTCAAACCAGAGAATAAAATGCAGGGCGAGAAAAACACCTGCCAATATGGATAGTATCCAGTCTTTTTTGCTGATAAGGCGGAATTCCTGCCGGTATTTCAATAATACTACTGGAAGCATCAACAGTACGGCAAACAGCAAGCGGTAATTAGCGATAATAGCTGCTGGTGCCTGGTCCGCCAGCTTGACGAGTATAGCTGAAGCAGAGATGCTGAGCACCCCTACCACGATAGCTGCGTATGGATTGAATGGAGGGCGTCGCAATCTGAAACCTCCTTTAACTTGCATTCATGACTGTATAATCCTGTTCATTTTACCATGCCTCGTCCAAAAAATCATTTCACATAGTTAGTGACTTGAGGAAAATTATGTTATGATGAACATTGCATCATTTTCGAGCGAGGCCTCTTGCCAGAAACTGGCGAAGCCTATTTTGCAGGCATGAGGGCAAATCAGACCATGGTTGGTCCAGGTTTGTGTTTCCCGCATGTGCAACTAGTCAGCGGCAGCAGCGTCAGATATGGCGCAAGCTAAGTTTTCCCATAACATAAACCCCGGGTGGCAGAGCAGAAATCATTCACGGCAATCGGCTAATACGTTTATTCTGTGTTGTCGGCGGGGATAATTAGTAATGAATTTATATGTGAAAAATGACAGGCCTCTTTTGAGAATAAATTTTGATGAAAAGAAGGAGTAGAAGTTCAAGTGATGAAATTTAATGAACTTGGTATCTCAAACCCTATTCTAAAAGCGTTGGAAAATATGGGATTTGAAGAAGCAACACCAATACAGGCGGAAACAATCCCTCTTGCGATGGAGGGTAATGATGTCATCGGACAGGCGCAAACTGGTACAGGGAAGACTGCGGCATTCGGTATCCCGATGCTTGAGAAGATTGATCCGAAGCAACGCAAGGTACAGGGATTGGTAGTTGCACCGACAAGAGAACTGGCCATACAGGTAGCTGAAGAACTCAACCGTATTGCCAAGTTTACAGGGATTCGCGCATTATCGGTATTCGGTGGCCAACATATGGACAGACAGATCAGAGCACTGAAGGACGGCCCACAAATTGTGGTGGCTACACCGGGACGGCTTCTTGACCATATGCGCAGAAAAACTATCCGGATCAATTCAGTGGAAGTGGCTATTTTGGATGAAGCGGACGAAATGCTGAACATGGGATTCATCGATGATATCCGTGACATCCTGAAAGGCATCCCGGAAGAAAGGCAGACGTTGTTGTTTTCTGCAACCATGCCGAAAGAAATCCGAGATATCGCTACCAACCTAATGAAAGAACCGAAAGAAATCAAGGTCAAAGCAAAAGAAATGACCGTGGAGAACATCGATCAATTCTTTATTGAGATTCCAGAGAAATTCAAATTCGATACACTCAATAATCATTTGGACATCCATTCACCGGAGCTTGCTATAGTATTTGCACGGACGAAAAAACGTGTGGATGAAGTAGCGGAAGGCCTTCAGACCCGAGGTTACCGTGCAGAGGGAATCCATGGCGACTTGACTCAGGGAAAACGGATGTCAGTACTGAACAAGTTCAAAAACAACCGGGTGGATGTGCTTGTCGCTACAGACGTGGCTGCCCGTGGGCTGGACATCTCCGGGGTGACCCATGTGTATAATTTTGATATTCCTCAGGATCCAGAGAGCTATGTCCACCGGATCGGACGGACAGGCAGAGCAGGACGGACCGGGGAAGCAATCTTATTCATCACTCCAAGAGAAATGGCGCACCTGCAGGTGATTGAAAGAACTACCAAGAGCAAGATGAAACGTTTGACCCCGCCGACCAATAAGGATGCAGAGCGCGGTCAACAGCAGGTGACACTGGAAAAAATAAGAAAAACCATCGAAAAGACAGACTTGAAGTCTTATCATGAAACAGCAAATGAGTTGCTGGAAGACCATGATTCTGTGACCGTCATTTCTGCTGCTTTGAAGATGCTGACCAAGGAACGCAGGGATACACCAGTAAAAATTTCTTCTGCTGCGCCTATCAGTGTGAAAAAAGCGAAAGACAACCGCCGTTCTAATAATAAGCGTTATTTCGGCAAGCGTGGACAAGGCGGAGGCCGAAACCAAGGTGGTCGGAACCAGGGCGGACGCAATCGGAAAGGGAATTTCCAAAAGCGCCGCAACCGTGATTAATGAACCCAACAGAGAAAAGCTCCTTTAATTATAGGGGCTTTTTTTAATGAAATGAAACTTTCATGAAGCTATGGCCGTAATAGGAAGATAGTCAGAAGGGAGTGGGGGAGAAGGAATGAGACAGCCGCCAAAAAATACTATTGCTAAAGATGCGATCAAAGCATGGAAAATCACAGCAGCTATTTATGCAATTGTTTTATGGGTGCTGACTGTTGCGGGAGTGGTCTTGGCTTATATGTTCGACTTTCCGTGGGGCATAGTGATTGCCGCCGCTTCCATCAGTGTTATTTGTACCTATCTATTTGTGTTTTTATTGCCGAAAATAAGGTGGCGCCGATGGAGATATGAAGTGTTCGAACAGGAAATTTACATACAACATGGTATCTTTATCGTTACCAGAACGTTGGTGCCGATGATACGGGTGCAGCATGTGGATACGAAGCAGGGGCCAATCTTGAAAAAGTTCCGCCTTGCTTCCGTAACCATATCTTCAGCTGCTACAACCCACGAAATACCAGCCCTATTGGAGGAAGACGCTTCTGAGCTGAGGGACCGGCTTTCTGCATTGGCAAGGGTGGATGAAGATGATGTCTGAGCCGAAACGGATGCACCCTGCTGGTATACTTTTTAACTTCTTTAAGGTATTAAGAGAGACAATATTTCCCATTGTTTTCGGATTTGTCACCTTCAGAAACGAGTCGATGATTTATTTCCTGTTGGCGGGTGCAGCGGTTCTGGTCATCATGATTGTCTCCAGCATCCTGTCCTGGTACAGGTTTACCTACCGAGTGGAGGATGGGGAGCTTCGTATTGAATATGGTGTTTTTATCCGAAAGAAAAGGTTCATTTCTGTTAATCGGATCCAATCCATCGATCTGACATCGGGGGTTATCCACCGGGTGTTCGGCCTGACAAAGGTTCAGATTGAGACGGCGGGAAGCGGAATGCAGGCAGAAGCCTCACTAAAAGCAGTGAAACTCCCTGAAGCAGAGCAGTTACGGGATGAGTTGAAGAGCAAACTGGAGGGAGATTTGGAGGAGAGCTTGGACAGGGCGGAGGAAGAATCAGAGGATTCATCCCATCGAATTACGTTCCAGCGCCTCTTCCTGGCAGGAACGACTTCCGGGAGTGCTGGGGTAGTCCTGGCTGTCTTTGCTTTTTTCTTCTCGCAAATTCAGCAGTTCATCCCGGAAAGGTTCTATGATTCGACAGTCGATTGGGTAGTGGGATTGAGCATTGTTCTGCTTGTCGGCTTTGGCATCCTGGTGCTTCTTTTACTATGGGTCCTAGGAATTGCTGGCACCATGTTAAAATACGGCAACTTTACGATAACCAAAAAGGGTGACGAGTTGTTCATCACCCGAGGACTGTTGGAGAAAAAGCAAATAACGATTCCGCTGAAACGCATCCAAGCTGTCGGGTTTGCTGAAAGTCCAATCCGTCAGCCGTTCGGTTATGCTTCTGTCTTTGCGGAGGTAGCTGGAGGGTCCTTGGATAAAGGGGAAGAATTTTCCACGGTTTTATTCCCGATCATGAAACGAGAGGAAGTGGAACCTTTCCTGCAGGACATCCTGCCTGACTATGCAGGTATTCAAGAAGGCTTTGAGCCGTTGCCGAGACGGGCTGGGAAGTTTTACATGCTCCGTGCTGTCCTGCCTTTTCTTCTGGTAGGGGCAGTCATTTGGTTCGTGTTCTCTCCGCTGCTCTGGGCAGTTCTTTTACTGGCGACAGCAGCCCTATGCTATGGTTACTTGCAGTATCGGGATACCGGTTTTCTAGTGAAGGGGAATAGGTTGAGTATGCGATATCGGACTTTTGGTCGAATTACGGTGAGAATGTTCCATAAACGGGTCCAGGCATTTGAAATCAGGCAGCACAAGTTACAGCAGATGCAGAGCCTTGCTACTCAAAAAGTATCGATCATCGGTAAGTTTGGAGCCGGGAAACATTATTATCTTAAACAGCTGGATGAATCAGACGCCATCCGCTTGGCGGAGTGGTATTCCTATCGGGACGGCGAAGGGCAAAAAATGGATCAATAGATGGTGACACAAGAAAAGGCATTGCTGCTCTGGCAATGCCTTTTCTTCCACCCATGAATTTCTGCCTCTGACTTCCCATCATACTTCACATTCTGTTCCACCAGGCGATTAAGAAAAGCAAAATGACGATGCCCCAAATAATTCTCTTTTTTGTCGTTGGGTCCATACGTTTTTTCTTCCAGCGGTTTGGGTCGAATCCTATATCGTTTTCTTCTGCGTGACGGAAATGGGGCCTGTTTCTCCAAGGGGAATAAGGGCTTGCGTTCGAAAGAAGTATAGTACCCAGCACAAAACCCCCGATTAAACCGAAAATATGGGCATGGACATTGATCCCCGGTCGCAGGAAAGTCATCATTACCCCGATCAGCAGAAAAACCAGGACAATCTGTTTGCTGCCTGGATCAATCAGATGTTTGCGATAGATGATGAGATACAGATACAACCCAAAGAGTCCATAAATGCTTCCGGAGGCGCCTAGGTGCGTGTACATGATGGACGCTGGGCCGAGCAAGTAGGTAGCGATATTGCCTGCTATTCCCGCGCCGAGATAGGCTGCAACGAACTTCCATTTTCCCATCATTTGTTCTAGAGCAGGGCCAAAGAGAACAAGGGCAAATGAATTGAATAGTACGTGCATGAGATTACCATGAAGGAAAATAGGCGTTACAAGTCGCCAGTACTGGCCATGCTCAATAAAGAAGTTGCTCCCCACACCCCATTGATAGATAGACTGCCCGATAGGGAGCTGCAGAAAGTTGATCAGAAGCCAAAGGGAAAGATTGATGATCACTAGAATTCCTGTGACAGGATATAATTGGATGAATTCTTTGATGCTCTTTTCGTTACGGATGAACATGCAGATCCTCCTGCAAATGAATTTTTATTTTTTTATTTACCTGTTTCTATTATTATAATAATAAAAGATGGATCTTATAACCAACTGAAAGTACTCGAGAATCCTCGGCTTGAGATATTACTCAGGAAGGAATGGAGCAGGATGATAAAAGGGATCGGTTTGGATATTGTGGAAATCAGACGGATTGACAGAAGTTTGAACAGGGGGACACGCCTGGCCGACAGGATCCTCACTGCAAAAGAAAGAAAGAAGTTCGATGAATTGGCAAGCCCACGCAGGCAGGCAGAGTACCTTGCTGGGAGGTTTGCAGCAAAAGAAGCTATGGCTAAGGCCGCAGGAAAAGGCATCGGGCGACTGAGTTTCCAGCATATAGAAACCTCCTCTACGGAAGATGGTGCGCCTGTTCTCCATGTGCGGGGGTATGAACAAAATCAGCTGTTCGTATCCATTACGCACAGTATGGATTATGCTGCGGCTCAAGTGATCATCGAGGAATGACAGTTGCATATTTGCTTAGGTTGTCTCATATAGTTTAGTGCGGGTAGGAGGGAACAAGTTGTTTATTGTCACCGCAAAAGAAATGTACGATATTGACCATTACACGATGCATGAAGCAGGGTTGGACGGGAAGATTCTCATGGAAAACGCGGGAAGGGCCATCAGCGGAAGAATGGAAAAGTTCATGGACAAATCAAACAAAATTACTGTGTTTGCAGGGGCTGGCAATAATGGAGGAGACGGCTTTGTCATCGCCCGGACGTTATACAACAGGTCGTATGATGTCCAGGTATTCCAGGTAGTTCCGGATCAAAAAATCACCGGGGATGCCCATTATCACAAACTTCTTTATTTGAATTACGGCGGGCGAGTGTTTTCGTCAGATGACCATGGCCATTTGGTGAGTCGCTTGGATGAAACCGATGTGATCGTGGATGCAATGGTAGGAATAGGAATTTCGGGCAAATTACGGGCACCGATATCCGATATTGCTGAGCGAATCAATCAATCCGATGCCACCGTAATTGCAGTGGACGTGCCCTCTGGTCTGCCGGCAGACGAAGGCATCTCCAACTTCCAATCAGTGCAGGCAGACTATACCTATATGGTAGGAGCAGCCAAAATGACGGCTTTCCTGGAGAGCACGAGTCCTTATTATGGGGGTTGGGAAAAGGTGGATATTGGATTCCCCGCCAGTTCATTCCCTATGTGCTCTAGCAGAGAGTTGTGGGGTGAAGAGCAGTACCGAGAGACGATGCCGGAGCGGGAGAAGTATGCTCATAAGGGGAAGCATGGAAAAGGGCTGATCATTGGAGGCAGCTCCAAAATGCCGGGTTCGATAGCCATGGCAGCAAAAGCATCGCTGAAGGCAGGGACTGGCTTATTGACGGTTGCGAGCTCTGAAACAGTCATACGGATGATCGCTTCTCATTGCGTGGAGGCTATGTATCAGCCTGTTCCGGAATCGGACGGCTACTTGACGGATGATCCAGATCTTTCCGTTAGTGATTATGACGCGGTGGCGATTGGTGTCGGAATGGGACGCAGCAACCGGAGTGCTGCAGCTTTCCGTCATGCCGTTCAGGATACCAATGGTCCACTGATCGTGGATGCCGATGGGTTTTATCATGTGAAGCCGCTGCTCGATCAACTGGCCCAAAGAGAGCACCCAACTGTACTGACGCCCCATCCGGGCGAAATGGCTGAATTGATGGATGTATCCATTCCGGAAGTGCTGAAAAACCCTTTCCGACTATCGGCGGAATTTGCAGAGAAGTACAATGTGTATGTGATATTAAAAGGAAGACATACCCTCATTACAGCCCCTGATGGACGACAGGCAGTGAACGACACTGGCAACCCGGGGCTTGCCAAGGGTGGAAGTGGTGATGTATTGACGGGAATCGTCCATGCCATGGTCATGCAGGAACAAGGAATATTCCAGGCACTGTGCAATGCATGTTTTGTCCACGGTGCGGCAGCTGACTGGATGGTGGAAAACAGTCGTGCCTGCCATGATTTGATGGCGACGGACGTTATTGAGGGCATATCGATGGTCTATCGTGCGATTTCTTGATGTATGCGTGGCAATGTTCCCTAATGTTTGACTGAGACAACAAGGGAGATATGTCAATGAAGAGTATACGCAATATGATGATAATGATGTTGGGACTGGTGTTTGTACTGGCAGCCTGTGGAGAAAAATCGCAGGAGGATGTCGTTTCGAAACTGCAGGATAACCTGGAGGATATGTCGGGATATAAGGCGAAAGCAGAGATGGTAATGAGTACAGGGCAGGAAGACCAGGTGTTCCAGATTGATATATGGCACAAGAAAGAGGATATGTACCGTGTCTCGTTAACAAGTGACCAAGAGGAAAAAGGGAACCAAATCATTCTGAAAAATGAAGACGGTGTGTTCGTATTGACTCCGGCACTGAACAAAAGCTTCAAGTTTCAATCAGAATGGCCGGAGAATTCAAGTCAGCCTTATTTATACCAATCGCTTGTGAATGATGTCTCTACAGATGAGGAAGCTTCCTTCGAGGCAACGGATACCCATTATATCTTCACGACCAAAACGAACTATCAGAGCAACAACAATTTGCCATACCAGGAGATCCATATCGATAAGGACAACTATACACCAACACTTGTAAAAGTGATGGATAAAGACAGGAATGCTCTCGTTCAAGTCAGTTTTTCAGAGTTTGAAATGGATCCGGAATTCGGAGAAGATGACTTCTCTATGGATAAAAACATGACTACATCGGCAAGTGACACGCCTGTATCGGGTCAAGGGGATCAGGATACAATGGAAGTCGTTTATCCGACATTCGCCGCAGGAGCTGAGTTGGAGGAAGAAAAAGAAGTAGATTTGGATAACGGCAAAAGGGTGATCATGACGTATACTGGGGAGAAAAATTTCACCTTGATAGAAGAGACGGCAGAGACCCTACCGACTCTTTCCTCTCCTGAGCCGGTTAACGGAGACATTGTAAATCTGGGAGCGGCAGTTGCCGCAATAACAGATAATAGGATCGAGTGGCACCACAATGGAGTGGATTATACCGTAGCCAGTGAAGACTTGACACGGGAGGAGTTCATTGAAGTAGCCAGGTCGGTGCAAGGCAGAGAAGTGAAATAAAGTGGAAAATTGGACAACTAGCAGACACTCCTGCTGTGGAGAGGAGGTCTGCTCTTATTTTTGCTCTGAAACCTATAGCATTTATCAGACACCATGCATGTTTGGCAAGTAAGAGCATATATTTAATTGGAGTGTTATGAAATAAAGAAGGGATGACAATAATGGTGGGAGGAGGAATTCTGCCGCGGATCTTCTGCATTCATTTCATCTATATATTGATTGCCCGGCGGAAGTCTTTCAAACAATTTGTATATACCACCTCAAAAAAGAAGCTAAACGACAAAAACAAAGATTTTTTCAAAAATCTCGCGATACCCCTTTGCAATAGTCCATCTTCAATGATATGATTAAAAATGAATTTCAGAGAGATCGTTCATCAGTTGGCGGAGGTGTATGGTTTTGTCAGAGAGTCTACAGGAGATATTAGTTAAATTACCAACAAACCT
This sequence comes from Virgibacillus xinjiangensis, assembly GCF_042643145.1. NCBI lineage: Bacteria > Bacillati > Bacillota > Bacilli > Caryophanales > Bacillaceae > Virgibacillus > Virgibacillus xinjiangensis. Next base: position 12,067 of record NZ_JBHRSA010000009.1, on the reverse strand, counting down.
ATTGGATGAGGTGGATGGAGTTATGAAATACGAGAACAGCGACTTAAGTGATTTCATATGCCAGGCGACAAAGAGCTATTTGCAGCACAAGAAAGAAGAACATGTGCAGCATTTCCGCGAAGCAATGCAAAAGGGTTACGAAGAAATGGGACGGATCAACCTTACAATTGCTTCAGAAGCTTTTCAAGCTGAAGAGGAGGCTGTCCACACCTCAGAGCGCACTGTGATCGGGGTGTAACAACTTGATCGTGCAAAGAGGCGAAGTATATTTCGCCGATCTTTCCCCTGTGGTCGGATCAGAACAGGGAGGCGTACGCCCGGTATTGATCCTGCAAAATGATATAGGCAATCGCTTTAGTCCCACCGTCATCGTGGCGGCAATTACAGCGCAGATACAGAAAGCAAAGCTACCAACACATGTAGAAATAGATGCAAAGCGCTATGGATTTGACCGCAATTCCGTTATATTGCTGGAACAGATACGGACTCTGGATAAGCAGCGTCTAACGGATAAGATAACGAAGTTGGATAAAGAAATGATGAAAAAGATAGATCAGGCATTAGAAATAAGTCTAGGACTTAAAGATTTGTATGATCAATAGGCAGACCCCTTGTAAATAATTGCAAGGGGTCTTTTAATGTGTTGATGCAGGACAGACACGGTGCCGCATTGTGGACGGAATGTCATGATTGCTTTCGTTAAGTGTATACTTGAATTTATGATACAATAAACATTAACATTAAAATGATGGTTTTGCGGGAGAAAAAAGTATTATTTGCACGAAATGTGCGGGCATGTGACAATTGCCATAATCAATCAGGAAGTGGAAGGGGAATATCATGAACGAGAAATTTAAGCGTATCGCGTTAGATAATAGCGACACCATAGTTCAAATGTGGCTGGAAGAGATTGATTCTTTGAAGGATGGAAATTATACGGCGACAATTTCCGATGAACTTTTTGAAAGCACCAACCGTGAATTTGTCAATGTCATATTTACCAGTATTAAAAGTCAGGGCGCCACCTCTACTGTGGAGAACTTCTCTGAGAAAATAATAAACCTTGGCTGGCCACTAAGTTATATTACCGACGGTCTTCAAGTCTTCAGGAGAGTGACGATTGATTATATACTGAGTCAGTCTGAAAAGGTGGACTCCAATTTCATCTCCGAAGTGCTGATGAGCGTTGATAAATGGGTGGAACCTATTATACGCGAGCTGGTCAATGAGTATTCCGGCAGTTGGGAGCATATTGTTTCCTTGCAGCGAGTAGCCTTGCAAGAGCTGTCTGCACCACTTATTCCTGTTACAGAAGGCATTACGGTCATGCCTTTGATCGGTACGGTGGATACGGAGAGAGCCAAGCTCATCATGGAAAATCTGCTGGAAGGCGTAATCAAGCACGGCTCAGAAGTAGTGCTCATCGATATTACTGGTGTCCCTGTGGTTGACACCATGGTTGCCCATCACATCATCCAGGCCGCCGAGGCAGTCCGCCTGATAGGAGCAACGTGCATCCTTGTAGGTATCCGTCCGGAGATAGCGCAGACCATTGTGAATCTTGGTATCGATTTAAGTAAATTCCCGACAAAAAGCTCACTGAAAAAAGGATTCACACGTGCTTTGGAACTTACTGACAGGAAGATCGTTGAAATCGAGAACAAAGATAACAATATCGATGAAATTCTTAATTCTATACAGAAAGTACAGGGAGAGTGATCTTCATTGCGTATACCTATTCTTAAACTGAACAATTATTTGCTGATATCGATACAGACAGAAATAGATGATAAGACAGCCATCCAGTTTCAGGAGGATCTTTTAAATAAAATACATCAAAGCGGTGCTTCAGGGGTTGTCATTGACTTAACCTCTGTAGAAATCATCGATTCATTTATTGCTAAAGTATTAGGCGATGTAGTGACAATGTCAGACCTCATGGGGGCCAAAGTGGTTTTAACCGGTATCCAGCCTGCAGTTGCAATGACCCTGATTGATTTGGGTATACATTTAAAAAACGTCCCAACTGCGTTGGACCTGGAACAGGGTCTTATTAAACTTTATCAGGAACTGGGGGAATAGGTATGAAACCCCAATCATGTGTAAATATACAAAAAGAATGGGATATCGTCGGAGCGAGACAACTGGGCCGTGATATAGCAAAAGAAATTGGTTTCGGTACAGTTGACCAGGCCCGTATTGCTACAGCGATATCCGAATTGGCCCGTAATATATATCTATATGCGGAAGATGGGCAGGTTTGCTTCGAAGTAATCGATAATATGGAGCATAAAGGTCTGTCGATGCTTGCTGTAGACTCCGGTCCTGGAATCGGGGATATCAGCCAAGTCATGCAGGATGGCTATTCCACATCCGGAGGGCTGGGAGCGGGATTGCCGGGTGTGAAACGCCTGATGGATGAATTCGATATACAGTCGGAAGCAGAAAAAGGTACCAGAATAAAAGCAATTAAATGGGTTCGATAGTTGTTGTGTAGTTGGACAGACTATGAATTGATTGCTGTAATGGGAATAATGTAACCATAATTGCAGGGAACATGCCGTTCAGCGTAGAACGGGGGGAGGAACGAACCATGGATGAGGTTGTTAAACTAGATGCAGCCACATATAAGGATTTATTGAAACATTATATCCAGACACAAGATGAACAGTCGTTATACGGAGTGGAGCAAGTCAGTAAATCATTTATCAAAAACCATATCCTTCCCGAAGAAATAGTGAATTTGCATATCCAAGCACTGTCCGAATTATATCCGGGACTTTCCGAGGAATTTCAACATTCGATGAACTTCCTCTTGGAAGCTATGATATCTTATGGACTGGCTCATCAGGAGATTCAGATGCTGAGAGAACAGCAGCTTGCTTTGAAATCGGAAATTTCGGTAGCTGCTAGTATGCAGGACACACTTCTGGGTACATCCAAACCGGAAGTAGAAGGATTGGACATTGGTGTGGTGAGCGTTCCTGCCCACCAAATGAATGGGGACTATCATCACTTTGTCAAAGGAAAGGACGGTTCCATCGGCATAGCCATTGCTGATGTGATCGGCAAGGGGATACCAGCAGCTTTATGCATGTCCATGATCAAATACGCCATGGACAGTTACCCAGAGGAATCCATGTCCCCTGAAGCCATATTGAAGAATTTGAACCGAGTAGTTGAGAGGAATGTGGATCCGAGCATGTTCATCACCATGTTCTATGCCCAGTATCTGCCGGAGTTGAGTAAACTGCGGTATGCCTCGGCAGGACATGAGCCAGGGTTCTACTATAATGCAGAGACGGATTCTTTCCGTGAGATTGAAGCAAGAGGGTTGGTCCTCGGGGTCTCAACGGATGCGGCATATCGACAGTATGAACAGGAAATAAATAAAGGAGATATGATCATACTGTTGACTGACGGAGTGACAGAATGCCGCGACGGAGAACGGTTCATCGAGATGGATGAGGTACTGGATGTGATACGGGAATTCGCTCATCTGCCGGCACAGGAAATGGTCAACCAGGTGTTTAAACATTTTGAACGGTTGCAGGATTTTCAGCTGAGAGATGATTTCACCCTTTTGATTTTACGGAAGGAAGTTTAAAACCTCGGTATGTTGGGTATTTAGTAATGAGATGTGGTAAAAAACGAAATGAAGCAAATAATAAGATACAGTTCGCTTATATGTTAGCTTTACTACATATCATCAGCGATCCAGGAGGTTAATAATATGAATTTGGAACTTAATGTTGTGGAAGGCAATGATAAATCAATCGTAAACTTGTCTGGAGAAATAGATGCTTATACAGCGCCGAAACTGAAAGAAACCCTGCTGCCGTTGACCAGAAATGCCGGTCATACGGTGGAGGTAGACCTGGAGAATGTCAACTATATGGATAGTACAGGTTTGGGTATTTTCATCAGTGCCCTCAAGTCGACCAATGAGAATGACAGCAAGATGAAGTTGGTAAATATCCAAGACAGGGTCTACCGCCTTTTCAAAATTACAGCGTTGGATGAAATAATGGACATTAACGCAACGATTCGAGGTGGAAGTGAATAATGGAACAATTTGATTTTGTGGAGATGAAAGTTCCGGCCAAGGCTGAATATGTCGGGGTCATCCGTCTAAGTGTCTCCGGCATTGCAAACAGGATGGGTTTTTCCTATGAGGATATCGAGGATCTCAAAGTGGCAATCTCCGAAGCCATCACCAATGCAGTGGATCATGCCTATCAGGAACAGGAAGACGGAGAAGTGACCGTCGGCTTTGGAGTGTACGATGATCGTCTGGAAGTGATGGTTGCAGACCATGGTGGCAGTTTTGACCTTAATGAAATAAAAGAGGGAATTGGCCCGTATAAAAACACGGAATCTGTCGAAAGTCTGAGAGAAGGGGGTTTTGGTCTGTTCCTGATCGACGCACTCATGGATAAAGTACAGATTAAGAGCAATTACGGGGTCATAGTGCTGATGACCAAGTATCTGAATGAAACAGAGGTGGGTTTAGATGACGACCAAATCTCAACCACACAATAGAGGTAGAGATGAGGTTTACCAATGGATTGAATATCTGCAAGAAGATCCCACCGATGAAGTAGTTCAGGAGAGGCTTGTACTCACGTATAAGGATCTTGTCGAATCCATCGCCAGAAAATACTCCAAAAACAGTACCATCCATGAAGACTTGGTACAAGTCGGGATGATTGGATTGCTGGCAGCAGTCAGAAGGTACGATGCATCTTTTGGTAAATCCTTTGAATCATTCGCTATCCCTACCATCATTGGGGAAATCAAGCGTTTCATCCGTGATAAGACATGGAGTGTGCATGTCCCCCGAAGAATCAAGGAACTAGGACCAAAAATCCGAAAAGCGGTGGATGAACTAACCACCGCAAACCAGAAGTCTCCAACTGTGAAAGAGATTGCTGAATATCTGGATGCCTCAGAAGAAGATATATTGGAGACGATGGAAATGGGCAAGAGTTATAAAGCCCTTTCTGTAGATCATAAAATAGAGGCTGATTCAGATGGCAGTACGGTATCCATCCTCGACCTAGTCGGAAACGAGGAAGATGGGTACCAGAATATAGACCAGAGGATGATTCTGGAAAAAGTCCTGCCCATCCTCTCTGAACGAGAGCAGCAAATCCTGCAATGCACTTACTTTGATAATCTAAGCCAGAAAGAAACCGGAGAAATGCTAGGCATTTCCCAAATGCACGTATCCAGACTCCAGCGTCGTGCACTGCGCAAACTCCGTGAGGCCATTCAATCGGAAAGCTCGGAGGTATTTGATTGACAATATCGAGTAGAGTAGAAGTGTCTGTATTCCAGCGACCTAAGAAAAGCAATTATTATTGCGGTGACAGTTATTTCTACACAGAATCCGATGAAGAGTTTGTCTGTGCTCTGGCAGATGGTCTGGGAAGTGGAGAATATGCCAAGGAGTCTTCACAGATTGTAATCGATATTATCAAAGATAATATTCATGCAACGGTGGAACAGCTCGTAAAAATCTGCAACAAGGAATTATCTGGAAAAAGAGGCGTGGTAATCGGAATACTAAAGTTGGATTATCGAGCAGAAAGGGTTTCTTTTTCTTCCATTGGCAATATTGGCGTAATGACGATAACCAATGATCAGAAAAAGAAACGTAATATTCCCAATGGTGGTTACCTTGCCGGATATCAAAGGCCTTTCAAAGTAGTGCAGCAGAAATTGGAGCCGCAAACGAATTTCATTATGTTCTCAGACGGAGTAACAGATAAGGATCTGTCCCAACGGTATCTATTGAATAAGAACGTCAAAGACATTACACGAACCTTCGAATTGGTTAGCGATAAAGTCAGAGAAGACGACACAACATTGATTGCAATCCGCTATAACAGCTGATACCCGAGCAAAGGTCGGCATCCTATTTGCGAAGAGGGAGAAAACTGAATGGACAAGTGGAATAGCATACCAAATCGATCGTGATTGGTATGCTATTTTTTATTGGTAAGAGGATATATAATTTCATTTAGATATTCGTGGAAGTCCTATTTTATAACGGAAATTAGTCAGTCAAAGCACTTAAGACAATAGCGAATGGAAATTGTAGGAGGTAATATAGTGGATTTGACCAAATGGGTCGCTGAAGAGACCAACATACATACGAAAACAGTAGAGAAAGTAATAGCTCTATTAGATGAGGGAAACACCGTTCCCTTCATTGCCCGTTACCGCAAAGAGGCAACTGGCGGTCTGGATGAGGTGCAAATTAAAGAGGTGCAGGACAAGTGGTCATATGCCCAGAATCTAGCAAATAGAAAGCAAGAAGTTCTTCGGATTATTGAAGAACAGGGGAAATTGACAAAAGGGCTGGAAAGCGAGATCAATGAAGCCGTCCAACTGCAGCGGGTGGAAGACCTTTACCGTCCATATAAACAGAAGAGGCGGACTAAAGCGGCGATTGCTAAAGAGAAAGGTCTGGAGCCTTTGGCAAAGCAGGTATGGGATCAAACATCCGTCGATATCTCACAGGAAGCGGAAGAGTATTTATCCGATGATCATCAACTCCTTTCAGTGGAGGATGTCATTCAAGGAGTTAATGATATAATCGCCGAATGGATATCTGATGACCCCATCTTCCGAAATTGTATCCGGGAGGAGACCTTTAAACGAGGGATCGTCCATTCCGAAGCGAAAGATAAAAGTAAAGATGAAAAAGGCATATATGAGATGTATTATGAGTTTGATGAACCGGTGAAATCCATGGTCTCCCACCGAACCTTAGCCGTCAATCGCGGGGAGAAGGAGGGGGTATTGAAGGTATCCATCCAGACTCCGGTCGAGCAAATCCATGGCTTCTTGCTAAAGAAGCTGATCAAAAGAAATGCCAATCAAGAAGCAAAAGACATTTTAGAGGCCTCTATTGAAGACAGCTATAAACGATTGATCCAACCTTCCATTGAAAGAGAAGTAAGAAATAGTCTATCTGAAAAGGCGGAAGCACAGGCAATTGAGGTATTCTCCATGAATTTGAAGAATCTTCTTCTGCAACCGCCATTGAAGGATAAAAAAATACTAGGAGTGGATCCAGCTTTTCGTACGGGCTGTAAAATAGCAGTAGTTGATGAGACGGGGAAAGTACTGGATGTAACGGTGATGTATCCTACAGCCCCACGAAAGGATACTGCTGGCGCTGAAAAAATCGTGAGGGAACTTGTAAAAAAGCATGAAATCGAATTAATTGCCATAGGGAATGGTACTGCCTCTAGGGAAACAGAGCAATTCATAGCAGATGTCATTCAGGGAAATGGACTTGATATCCCATATATCATCGTCAATGAGGCGGGAGCCAGCGTCTATTCTGCTTCCAAATTGGCCAGGGAGGAATTCCCGGACCTCCAGGTAGAAGAAAGAAGTGCTGCTTCGATCGCCAGGCGAGTACAGGATCCACTTGCCGAGTTGGTAAAAATAGATCCTAAATCCATAGGGGTCGGGCAGTATCAGCATGACGTCAGCCAAAAGGCGTTGAATGATTCTCTGTCCTTTGTCGTAGAAACAGCTGTCAACCAAGTAGGAGTCAATGTAAATACTGCTTCTTCATCGCTCCTGCAGTATGTAGCCGGTCTTAGTAAGACAGTTGCAAATAATATCGTAAACCAGCGAAATGAAGTAGGTAAGTTTACGAATCGCAAACAATTGAAGAAAATACCGCGTCTAGGGGCGAAAACATATGAGCAGGGAATCGGATTCCTTCGTATTCCAGAGGGGGAACATCCGCTCGACCGTACTCCAATCCACCCGGAGAGCTATCCTCAAACCGAGAAGCTGCTTGATCTTGTTGGTTGTAAAAGAGAGGATATAGGTACGGAGAAGTTGCAGGAGCAGCTTCATTCACTCGATACAAAGGAGACGGCTGAGACACTGGATATAGGAGAACCTACTTTAATCGATATCATTCAAGCCCTGAGCCGCCCGGAAAGGGACCCGCGTGATGACTTTCCTCAACCACTCTTGAAGCGCAATGTCTTGAGTCTGGAAGACCTCAAGCCCGGGATGGAAATGCAGGGAACAGTAAGAAATGTGGTGGATTTCGGTGTTTTTGTGGATATCGGAGTCAAACAGGATGGCTTGGTGCATATCTCGAAAATGGCTGATCGTTTTGTCAAACATCCAATGGACATCGCATCGGTTGGAGATGTCATTACCGTATGGGTCGAGCAAGTAGATGTCGACAAGGGAAGGATTGCTTTAACCATGGTGAATAGTGAGAAGTAAGGGAAAACCCGATGGTACAGGCGGGTTTCTCATAAAAAGGGATAATGCCTATCAGGCATTATCCCTTTTTGGGTAGTTGATATTTATTTTACACTTTCTGGAACGGATAGTCCCAAATCTGCGGCAACTGCTTTTCCCCATTCAGGGTCAGCTTTATAGAAATGCTCAATCTGCCGCAGCTTGATTTCTTCGCTCTCAACAGGTCTCATATGGTCTGCAAAGTTTTTAATAAGACGTGCTTTCTCATCCTCACTCATCAGACGGTAAAGGTCACCGGCTTGCGTATAATGGTCCTCACTATTATAAGCTACACTGTCGGCTTGACCTTCTACTTCAAACGGGGCGGATTTCTTGGTTAGATCTTCTGCCGGACCGCTCAGGCTATTTGGCTCATAATTTGGTTTGCCTCCGCCATTTCCGTCTACGGACATATAACCATCACGCTGGTTGTTGTTCACTTCATTTTTCGGGCGGTTTACCGGAATCTGGTGGTTATTCACACCAAGACGGTAACGGTGGGCATCCGCATAACTGAACAGGCGACCTTGAAGCATTTTGTCCGGAGAAGCCTCAATACCAGGTACAAACTGTCCTGGTGCAAATGCAGCCTGCTCCACATCAGCAAAGTGATTCTCGGGGTTTCGGTTCAATACCATTTTCCCAACTTCAATACGCGGATAATCTTGCTTGGAAACAGTTTTTGTTACATCGAACAAGTCCCATTTATAGTTCTTGTAGTCCTCGAAAGGTATGATCTGAACATATAGGGTCCAAGATGGATGATTACCTTCTTCAATTGCATTGTACAAGTCTTCGCGATGATAGTCAGGGTTTTCGCCGGCGATTTTATCAGCCAGTTCAGGATCCAGCCCTTTCACTCCCTGATCACTGACGAAGTGGTACTTCACCCAGAACTGTTCTCCTTGTTCATTCACCCATTTGAATGTATGGCTTCCATATCCATTCATGTGGCGGTAAGTCGCAGGAATTCCGCGGTCACCATGAAGGTATGTAATCTGATGAAGTGATTCTGGTGATAGTGACCAAAAGTCCCAAACCATATTAGGGTCTTTTAATCCTGTTTTTGGATGGCGCTTCTGTGTATGGATGAAGTCCGGAAATTTAATAGCATCACGGATGAAGAAGATAGGGGTATTATTTCCTACTAAATCATAGTTACCTTCTTCCGTGTAGAACTTGACCGAAAAACCGCGGGGGTCACGTACTGTATCAGCGGAACCGAGTTCTCCTGCTACAGTGGAGAAACGGATGAACATGTCCGTACGTTTTCCCTTTTCACTAAGAAAGTCTGCTTTGGTATATTTTGAGATTTCGTCGTTTGTGACCTCAAAGTAGCCAAAAGCCCCTGCACCTTTAGCATGGACGACCCGTTCTGGGATGCGTTCCCTGTTGAAGTGCGCAAGTTTTTCAAGTAGGTGGAAGTCTTGTATTAATACAGGGCCTCGCTGGCCTGCGGTGATGGAATTCTGGTTGTCCCCTACCGGAGCACCGGCAGCGGTTGTGAGTGTTTTTCTATCATTACTCATCGATGGATCCCCTCTCCTTTATCTATATAATAAATAATTTCTTGCCTATATCTAATTATAATACATCCCAAATAAAAATCAATATTTATTTATATCTATTATAAATAACGGTTTTTTGTTTTGTGTCACTCATGGTGTCATCATATACTTATTGATAAGTAAAGAATCAAGTTTTATGATAAGAGGAGCATTACCTAGAAAGAGGGTAGTACGAATATGAACTTGTTAACTCAGAAAGGACTGCATCAATTAGTTGACCATCTATCCAGGGAATATTTCTCTAAGCCCTTCCTTCATGAAGTAAGATTCAACTCACGGCTGCGAACCACCGGGGGAAGGTATATTCCTGCCAAAAAACTGATGGAGCTGAACCCAAAATATGCAGAAGAAATGGACCGCTTCGAATTGGAAGGGATCATTAAACATGAGTTATGCCATTACCATCTTCATATAGAAGGAAAAGGCTATAGGCATGGTGACCCTGAATTCAAGCGTTTGCTTCGTCAGACAGGCTCACCAAGACACTGCAACCCGCTGCCATCCCAGGAAAATCGACATAAACATATATATAGATGCACTAAATGCAAGACGGAATATAGAAGAGTCCGTCGTGTAGATGTAAAAAAGTATACCTGTGGGAAATGCAAAGGGAAATTGACGGCAGTTACAGATGGTTCTTGAGTAAAATACATTTTTTAAAACAATCTATTGACGAATCGAATCATCCGTGATAAATTTATTAAGCTGACATTTTGAAGCAAGACATGACAGCAAAACGCGACAGACTTTCAAATAAATTTTTGAAAGAAACTGTTGACAGACGATGAAAAACAATGTATTATAATAAACGTTGCAGAAAACGAATTGCGACAAAGTTCGCAGGAACTTCACAGATTCAAAACCTCATGAGCGAAGCATGTTTTATACGAAGAGTATAACATTCCACAGTAGCTCAGTGGTAGAGCTATCGGCTGTTAACCGATCGGTCGCAGGTTCGAATCCTGCCTGTGGAGCCATTCGGAGAAGTACTCAAGTGGCTGAAGAGGCGCCCCTGCTAAGGGTGTAGGTCGCGTAAGCGGCGCGAGGGTTCAAATCCCTCCTTCTCCGCCATCTAACATGGCCCGTTGGTCAAGTGGTTAAGACACCGCCCTTTCACGGCGGTAACACGGGTTCGAATCCCGTACGGGTCATCTTTTTTACAAAAATATAGGTTGGGTCCGGTAGTTCAGTTGGTTAGAATGCCTGCCTGTCACGCAGGAGGTCGCGGGTTCGAGTCCCGTCCGGACCGCCACTGTTGGGCTATAGCCAAGCGGTAAGGCATCGGGTTTTGATCCCGTGTACCCCAGGTTCGAATCCTGGTAGCCCAGCCACTTTGAATTTATTGAGCCATTAGCTCAGCTGGCAGAGCATCTGACTTTTAATCAGAGGGTCGGAGGTTCGAATCCTCCATGGCTCACCATATTATTTTCTATTTTATGCGGATGTGGCGGAATTGGCAGACGCGCTAGAATCAGGCTCTAGTGTCCGTTTAGGACGTGGGGGTTCGACTCCCTTCATCCGCATCACTGTTGCTGTGATATTCACGGCAATTATTTTTTCTTACTACTATTATACGCGGTCGTGGCGGAATGGCAGACGCGCTAGGTTGAGGGCCTAGTGGGAATTTTTCCCGTGGAGGTTCAAGTCCTCTCGACCGCACTCAATTTTCTATTGACACTTCATAGACGATATGTTACATTGGATAACGTTGCTTTAAGCGCCCGTAGCTCAATTGGATAGAGCGTTTGACTACGGATCAAGAGGTTAGGGGTTCGACTCCTCTCGGGCGCGCCATTACGGGAAGTAGCTCAGCTTGGTAGAGCACATGGTTTGGGACCATGGGGTCGCAGGTTCGAATCCTGTCTTCCCGACCATCGATTTTCATTTATATTCATTATATACCTTAGTGCCTGCGGGTGTAGTTTAATGGTAAAACCTCAGCCTTCCAAGCTGATGACGAGGGTTCGATTCCCTTCACCCGCTCCATTTTTCATTCGGGCCTGTAGCTCAGTTGGTTAGAGCGCACGCCTGATAAGCGTGAGGTCGGTGGTTCGAGTCCACTCAGGCCCATTTCGCCCTGAGCGAAAAAGGATATTGACTCAACTTTGAGCTTGTGTTAAACTTAAGAAGTTGATGTTAAAATTTGCTCTTTGAAAACTGAACAAAACAACCAGTATGTCAAGAAGAAACAACTCGTTTTTTCTATTAAA
>NZ_JBHRSA010000008.1:0-13999 GCF_042643145.1 Virgibacillus xinjiangensis | reverse complement strand
TGAAGAAAATGAATTTCAGAAAAATGAACAAAAAAATAAGGCTGTCGAGAACTTTCTCGACAGCCTGAGAAGGGCAATACTGATGTATTGCCCTTCTTACATTTCTTGTATGTATTCCATACATTAAATTATTTCTTTGCTTCACGGATGGCTGAACGATCATAAGTAAGCTTAGTACCATTCTCAGTAGTCAGAACGACTGTACCTTCATCCAATGCATGGATTGTTCCGTGAAAGCCGCCAATTGTGATGACTGTATCACCCTTTTGGAGATCATTCTGCATCTGTCTTACCTGCTTTTGCCTTTTTTGTTGTGGGCGTATCAACAGGAAATAAAAGATGACGAACATCAAGATGATCGGTGATAATGAAACTAACATTTCCATATCCATTCCCCTCCTTTCCCTCAAGTTCTTTTAAAAGTTCTTTGCATCCGGTTTATTTAAACCATATTGTTCAAAGAATTCTTCTCTGAAATCACCAAGTCGATCCTCACTTATCGCATTCCTGACTTGCTCCATCAATTTTACCAGAAAATGCAGGTTATGATAAGTAGTTAGTCTGAACCCGAACGTTTCATTGCATTTCACCAAGTGGCGAATATAAGCCCTTGTATAATTTTTACATACATGACAGTCACAGTTTTCATCGATGGGACGGAAATCTCTGGCATAGGTTGCATTTCTAACAACGAGCCGCCCATTGGAAGTCATGCACGTACCGTTTCTGGCTATCCTGGTTGGAAGGACACAGTCAAACATATCTATCCCTCGAATGGAACCATCTATGAGAGAGTCGGGTGAGCCTACTCCCATTAGGTAGCGAGGTTTATTCTCCGGCATCAATGGAGTGGTGAATTCCAATGTCCGGTTCATCACATCTTTCGGCTCTCCCACGGAGAGACCACCGATTGCATAACCAGGAAAGTCCAAGGATATAAGGTCCCTTGCACTTTGCTTGCGGAGTTCCTCAAACTCCCCCCCCTGTATAATCCCGAACAACCCTTGATCTTCCGGACGTTGATGGGCTTCCAAGCACCTTTCTGCCCAACGTGACGTCCTTTCAACGGAGGACTTCATATAATCATAAGTTGCTGGATACGGAGGGCATTCATCAAACGCCATCATAATATCAGATCCAAGTGCGTTTTGTATCTCCATGGCTTTTTCCGGAGATAGAAACATTTTCTCGCCACTCAAATGGTTGCGGAAATGGACTCCCTCTTCCTTGATTTTCCGCATATCGCTGAGACTGAATACCTGGAAGCCACCTGAATCTGTAAGAATGGCTCCATCCCAGTTCATAAACTTATGAAGCCCTCCCGCTTCACGAATAATTTCATGCCCTGGACGCAACCATAAATGGTACGTATTTGAAAGGATGATCCGTGCATCCATTTCTTCCAGTTCTTCCGGACTCATCGTCTTCACGGTAGCGAGGGTGCCTACCGGCATAAAGGTGGGAGTATCAAACGACCCATGGGGCGTGTGTACACGGCCCAGTCGTGCGCCTGTCTGCTTGCATGTTTTGATAAATTCATACGTGATCGCTGTCATAACCTTCGTCCTTTATTATAAAATTAGCATAGCATCGCCGAAACTGAAGAATCTATATCTTTCCCTCACAGCCTCGTTATATGCATCCAGTATGGTTTCCCTGTCTGTCAAAGCACTAACTAACATGATCAGTGTAGACTTCGGCAGGTGGAAATTTGTAATCAGACCGTCTACTGCTTTGAATTCATACGGCGGGTAGATAAAAATATCTGTCCACCCACTGGCTTCCCGGAACTCTCCTTCATTATCACGGACAATCGTTTCCAACGTCCTGGTAGACGTCGTACCAACAGAAATGATCCTACCATTGTCCTTCCGTATCCTGGAGAGCTTTTCTGCAGTATGTTGGGACATATGATAGAACTCTGCATGCATCTTATGTTCATGAATATTTTCGACGCTGACAGGCCGGAAAGTTCCGAGCCCTACATGCAAGGTAATGAAGGCTATCTCTACCCCCATCTCCTTGATTTCCTGCAAAAGCTCCGTAGTAAAATGCAAACCTGCCGTAGGTGCCGCGGCAGATCCTTCCTCTTTTGCATACACCGTCTGATATCTTTCCTTTTCAGGAAGTTGCTCTTTAATGTAGGGTGGGAGCGGCATTTCTCCAAGTTGGTCCAATACTTCGTAAAAGATGCCGTCATAGAAAAATTCGAGAACCCTGCCGCCATGTTCCTTGGTTCCTATGCATTTTGCCTTGAGTGTTCCATCTCCGAACGATAGAACGCTGCCCGTTTTCACCTTTTTTGCCGGTTTGGCCAGGACTTCCCAAGCATCACCTTCCTGTTGGTGCAACAGTAGGATTTCCACTTTCGCACCAGTATCTTCCTTGATCCCATAAAGGCGCGCAGGCAGTACTCTGGTGTCATTCAATACAAGACAATCTCCCGGCTTGAGAAACTGCTTTATATCCGGAAAGCGCCTATGCTGAATTTCACCGTTATCTCTATTGAGAACAAGAAGACGGGACGCTGTCCGATCTTTCAAGGGGGTTTGAGCTATCAATTCTTCTGGTAGGTCAAAATCAAAATCTTCTATATTCATGTAATTACTCCTTCTTCTGTCTTAGCGAAACCTTCCTATAATAAAAAATATCAAGGAAAGTATGATACTGACCACGATGGAAGTCATGATCGGGAAATGAAAAGAAAAGTTGCCCCGACGAAAGCTGATATCTCCTGGGAGCTTTCCTATGAATGACCACAGAAATCCGATCAGCAGAAAGACGATGCCGAGCAGGATGAAAATTTTGCTGATGTTCATGATGATTCATCCTCTGTCTTCAAACCAAAATGGTGATATGCTTTGGCTGTAGCTACTCTCCCTCGCGGAGTCCGCTGTATAAACCCTAGCTGAAGCAAGTAAGGCTCATAGACATCCTCAATGGTCTGTGATTCTTCTCCGATGGTAGCCGCTATGGTATCGAGGCCGACCGGCCCTCCACGGAAGCCGTCAATAATCCCTCTTAAGAGTTTATGATCAATGTGGTCCAGCCCCTCTTTATCCACTTGCAGCATCTTCAATGCATGCCCGGTTGTTTCCAGTGTTATCGCCTTCTCCCCTTTTACCTGGGAAAGATCTCTGATTCTCTTCAACAGCCTGTTGGCAATCCTTGGGGTCCCCCTTGAGCGGCGGGCCACCTCCAAGGCAGCCTCCTCCGTTATTTCTGTTTCAAAAATCTCAGCCGTTCGTTCCACAATGGAACATAAGTCCTCTGTTTCATAAAACTCTAGTCTGCTCAACACACCGAAACGGTCTCTTAGCGGTGCTGATAGCAGACCTGATCTTGTCGTAGCCCCTACAAGGGTGAAAGGAGGAAGATCGATGCGGACCGAACGGGCACTGGGACCCGTGCCGATGACGATATCGAGGAAGAAATCTTCCATGGCTGGGTATAGAACTTCTTCAACAGACCTGGGAAGCCGATGGATTTCATCAATGAACAGGACATCACCCGGTTCCAAGGAGGAAAGTATGGCAGCGAGGTCTCCGGCCCTTTCAACCGCTGGACCTGAGGTGGTACGGAATTGTACGCCCATTTCATTGGCAATGATTCCTGCAAGGGTGGTCTTCCCCAATCCTGGAGGGCCAAAGAGGAGGACATGGTCAAGGGGTTCTTCCCTCATTTTAGCCGCTTGGATAAAAATTCGAAGATTCTCCTTGGCATTTTTTTGTCCAATATATTGTTCCAATCTTTCGGGTCGAAGGCTAAGTTCTATGGAGGTTTCGTCACCATGTAATTCACCTGTTACCATGCGCTCTTCCATCATTCTCCCCCCTATCTATTTTTCATCAGCAAGGACAGGGCCTTCCTGATCAGTTCATCTGTACCTGCTGACTTCTCTTTCTGCAGCTCTGGTCGGATACTCCTTAACTCTTTCTCCGAATAGCCAAGTGCTCGTAAGGCCTCACAGGCTTCGTCGAGTAATGTGTTGTTATCCGGCCGGTCATAATCTTTTGGTTCATCCACAGGCATATCCTGCTGTGATACTACCAAATCGGTGAGTTTTCCTTTCAAATCAAGAATCATCTGTCTGGCTGTCTTCTTGCCTACACCAGGAAATCCGGTAAGGAACTTTTCATCCTCTCTCTCAATTGCAGCTGCAAAACCAGCTGCATCGACGGAAGATAAGATGCCTAGTGCACCTTTCGGGCCGATTCCGGACACTGATATCAGTTTCGTGAATAAATACTTTTCTGCTGCCTTTTTGAAACCATACAGGATATGGGCATCTTCCCTCACATGATGATATGTATCGATTTGCACCTCTTTCCCAAATGAATCCTGAAAGGCAAATGGATTGGCACAGAAAATTTCATAACCAATTCCTTGAACATCCACAATTACTGCTTCATCCAAAATCTGGACGAGTTTCCCCTTTATATATGCAATCATTATACTTACTCCTTTGCCATCTTCAACCATTTTAGCATATACCCATGCTTTTAGAAAACTGCATAGACCCCAGCTTAGTGACAGGTCACTTCCCGCAGCCGAGCCTCCGTATAAAAAGCTTCCATTTCCCATCTAGGAAATAGAAGCTGCTCATAAATGCCATGTTCAATTAATCGGTCTCCTGGAAATTATGATGGATATCTTGGACATCTTCACTCTCTTCCAGCTGTTCAATCAATTTGTTCATATTTTCAGCGTCTTTTTCGCTGGGTTGGCTGTATGTTTGAGGGAATAAGGTCACTTCACTGTCTTCAATGGTATATCCGCTGTCTGTCAAATGATCCACAACCTGCTGGAAACTCTCCGGTTCTGTATATATCTCAAATGCACCTTCTACTGGCACAAGATCTTCTGCACCGCCTTCAAGTGCTTCCAGAGTAAGTTCATCCTCATTGACACCTTCTTCATCAAGAATGACGATATATCCTTTCCGGTCGAACATGAAGGAAACACTACCGTTTTCACCTAGATTGCCATTATTTTTCTTAAAGGCATGCCTTACTTCTGCTGCAGTTCTATTCTTATTGTCTGTAAGAACATTGACGATTACAGCGACGCCACCCGGTCCATAACCTTCATAGGTGATTTCTTCATAACTCGCACCATCCAGGGTACCTGTAGCTTTTTTGATGTTGCGATCAATATTATCATTAGGCATGTTATCTGCTTTCGCCTTCTCAATAGCTGTTCGCAGTGCGGGATTGGTGTCAGGGTCTCCTCCCCCTTGTTTCGCCGCAATATATATATCTTTTGCATGCCTCATGAACACTTTACCTTTTTTCGCATCTTGTGCATTCTTTCTTCTCTGTATATTCTTCCATTTAGAATGGCCAGCCATGGACATTCCCCTCTCTCTACAATTTCCTTTTTAAACTATAACAAAAAAAGGAAGAGTTTTAAAGGATTAGTCCTCCTGAGGAAATTCATATTCATCGAAGAGGTCATTGGTATCCTCCCCACTTGTCCCTCGGCTGTCTAAGCTCTTCATACGGTCCCAATGTGCTCTATCTGTAAAGATAATTACCTGTTTCCCTGTTTCAGGAACCATAGATCTCACCTGTTCTTCGATTTGACCGGGTTTGTCCGGGTCCGTGTGCTCTTTCAGCTGAAGCGCGATAAAAAGGCGATCATCCGTTGTTTCCACCTGTGCCCCCACGATACCTTCAAGTTCCTTCAACTTTTCTGCGATTCTCTTTGTCTCCTCATCGGTATAGGGATCTGAATACCCGTTTTCATACTCAGAAGAATTTGCTCGGTCCTGATATTGCTGTGGATACCCTTTCGGCCCTTCTTTCCCGATGGATTCCTCATTCTCCATCTTTTGGCTGTTTTCGCCTTGTGCATCATAGCGTATCGGCTGACTTTCCACCCCCTCCGCGTTCTCATTTTCTGCTGGATCGCCTGCACATCCGCTTAGCAGGCCTATATATAATACAACTGATGATACAATCAATTTTTTCACTATAAAACCTCCCTCACCCATAGTTTGGGTAAGGGAGGTTTAATTATAAGCAAAATCAGTTATAACCAAAATATTCCTTTGTTGAACTTCAGACTTTTCCGTCAGCTGCGGTGGAAGTGGGGGACATCTCCACGTTTATGCGCAGTTTTTCGATGCTGTGCTTCAATAATTTCTTTGTCTTTTTCGGGAACCTCTTCCCCTTTCAAGTATGCATCGATTGTCGCATAGGTGGTGCCCAATTCTGTTTCATCTGTCTGATCTTCCCATAAATCGGCGCTTGGCACTTTATTTACAATGCGGTCCGGCACTCCGAGAAAGGTGGCCATTTCTCTTACTTCACCCTTTGTAAACTCCACTAGCGGGAGAATATCCACACCACCATCGCCATACTTGGTAAAGTAACCGGTATACCATTCAGCCGCATTATCTGTACCAACTACTAGGTAGTTGTAATTGGCCGCAATGGTATAAAGTGTGCTCATACGCAGTCTGGCACGTAGATTTGCCCCTGCCAACTGGTCGTTCTCTTCACTGAACTCTTTTTTTTCCATAAGACTATTTTTGATTTGGGAGTACATCACCTCATGTGTATCCGTCAAGTCAATAGTCAATGAATCGATTCCGCAGCTTGAAATCGCCTGGTCTGCGTCATCTAAATTGGATGTGCTTGTCTGAATTGGCATTTTGACACCCAGAGAATTGTCCGGAAAGGCCCGCTGAATTAAATGGGCTACTACGGCAGAATCAAGACCACCGCTTACACCGACTACCAGTCCATTCAAGCCAGCATCTTTCACCTGATTACGCAGCCATTCCACAATCTCATTCACTTGTTGTTCCATCATCATCTCTCCTCTTCCGATTATACCTGCATGTTAAAATCAGTTTACCACCAAACGACCATTCGTCCAAATCAACTCCCGTTTCTTCCTACTCACATTATCTATTTCCTCCAACAGACAAAATGAAACATACGACCATTTCAACAAAAAAAAAGAGACGAAACCGTCTCGTCACCGACTATTCTTTTGTTTCATCATCTTTTTTTTGACCGGCCTCAGGATGGTCTGGCTTATATTCTGGATGTGGGGGAGGAGCAGGAAAAGAAAATCCGGTTGCCTGCAGTGGTGGTATTGGCGGATACATACCGGCTGGCGGTGTCGGCTCGGGTCCCATCCATGGCTGGCTGCTAGCTTCATTCCTTTGCGGATATGGAGGGGCTGGTGGAAAAGAGGATGGGCCATGGCATCCGCAACCACCATCACTTAGTGGCTCCATCATCTGTCCCTGGGGTGGCGCCGGAAATCCAGTGTGCATCTGTCCCATTGGCGGATGATACGATTCCATATTCATTGGCTCCATCGGGTGCTGATGATGGAAATTGGCATAGACAGGCTGTTCAGGGTTAAATCCCGCTGGGAGGCTGCCCATGACCGGGAATGGCATCGGCGGCTGACAAGGATGTACGACATAGCAGCACATCGGTACCATTGGCATGGAAGGCTGCATAGAAGGCTGTGTGTGGTCCACACCTTTATTCGCAGGCATCTCATGCATATTGGCTTCTTTCTTCGGCTTTTCCATTTTTGTTTCTGGGGCTTTTGGCATTTCAGGGAACTCCACTGAAATGTAATTGTTGACGTCAAATTCCGGCAGTGGCTGCTGCTGCTTTTCAGGCAATGGTTTCACAGGCATTTGTGGTTTCACATTGCTTGGCTCATTTTCATCATCCTCTTTTAATACAGGGAAAGGCTTGACGGAAATATCCTTGTACGGATGTTGTGAGGGCTGTTTATGCTGGAACTGTTCGGTCTTTTCTTTCTGCTGCTTCGGTTTCGTTTGTTTTGGCTGTTCCGTTTGCTGGAGCGGTTGTTGCTGCTCTGGCTGGCTCTTCTGCACTTTTTCTTGCTGTGGCGGTTGTACCGCCGGTTTTTGAACTTCCTTCTTTTGTGTTTCTTTTGCTTGCTGATTGTCCTTCTTTACCGCTTTGGAAGTGCCAGGTATTTTTATTTTCATGCCTGGCATGATCATATCAGGGCTGGAAAGCTGCGAATTCATATCCTTCAGCTGCTCAAAGTCAACGCCATATTGCTGGGAGATTTCCCATAATGTATCCCCTTTTTGTACAATGTGTATTTTCAAGTCAAAAACTCCTCTCATTTCTGAAACTGGGCTAATTACTCTATATCAACATATGCAGAAAAAAAGAAAAGTTGATGTCTCCATCGAAAAAATCGCTCCTCCCTGAAAAGGTTGGAGCGATTTTCTACATTTCGACCTGATAAACAGGGTATGTACCTAACATCGTAACTTTGCATCCCAGTGCCTGTAGTTCCGCCTCTACACCAGGGAAAAGGACTTCATCATATGGCTGATCTACATCAATGATGAAAAAATAGTTGCCCAGACCGGTCTTCATCGGTCGCGATTCTATTTTAGAAAGATTCATTTTCCTCCAAGCAAACGCGGACAGTACCTGATGAAGGGCACCTGCATGGTCACTCGGCAGGGTGATCAGCAGGGAAGTCCTTTCTGTCTGTACTGGATGCTTGATCGAGATATCGTCTGCATTCTTCGTAAGTACAGCAAATCTGGTATGGTTATTGGAATAATCATGGACGCTTTCCGACATGATTCTCAGTCCATACTCTTCTGCCGCCAGTCTGTTTGCAATGGCAGCGATTGGTGCATCACTCGTACTGACCATTTCTGCTGCTTTTGCTGTAGATGATGCAAAATGTACTTCTGCATTGGGTAGCTGCTGGTGAATAAATTGATGGCACTGTGCGATAGCCTGTGTATGGGAGTGTACTTCGGTTATCTCCCCCAATCCCCCGGAAAAATCTTTACGAACCAGCAGATGTTGCTGAATGGGTACAACTACTTCGGCAACCACCGGCAGCCTTACTTGATGGACCAGATAGTCAACCGTCATTTGTACGGTCCCTTCTATTGCATTTTCCAAAGGCACCACAGCTATATCTATGTCGCCTGCCTGCACTGCATCCATGCAGGCAGGTATTGTGTCAAAAGCCTGCTTATCCTCTCCATTGAATGTGGAATCTACTGCCATTTTCGTAAAAGTTCCTTTAGGTCCCAAGTACCCTATTTTCTTTGTCAACGTCAGCCTCTCCCTTACTGCTTCTTCCAGCTTCATTTGGAAAACCACCTATTCAATAAACTCAAATTCAAAATCCAGTAACCTGATTGTATCTCCATCTTTAGCTCCGCGCTTCCTCAACGCTTCATCTACACCCATCCCCCTCATTTGCCGGGAAAAACGCTGGACAGCTTCATCTCTATTGAAGTCCGTCATCTTGAACAGTTTTTCTATCTTAGTGCCGGATAAAACGAAAGCACCATCTGGGTCGCGGGTTATCTCGAATGGAGCCTCTTCCTTCTGGTATCGGTATATCACTTTCTCTTCTGTATCATCGATTTCCGTAACCGTTTTAGGGATGCTTTCCAGTGTATCTGCAATCGCATAGAGAATATCACGGAGCCCTTCCTTCGTTATAGCTGATATTCGATAAACAGGAAAGTCTTCCTGCATCTTTTCTTGAAAGGTGTGAAGATTTTCTTCCGCACCTGGCATATCCATTTTATTAGCGGCTATAATCTGCGGCCGGTCCATCAGCTTGTCATCGTATTCCTTCAGTTCTTCATTGATTTTCTGATAATCCTCAAATGGATCGCGTCCTTCCGTACTGGCCATGTCTATAACATGGACGATGACTCTCGTACGTTCCACATGACGCAAAAATTGATGGCCAAGGCCTACTCCCTCATGGGCGCCCTCGATAAGGCCAGGCAAGTCAGCCATCACAAAACTGCGCTGATCCCCAGTATCTACAACCCCCAGATTAGGTGACAAGGTGGTGAAATGATAATCAGCGATTTTCGGTTTGGCTGCACTGACGACAGAAAGAAAGGTGGATTTACCGACACTCGGAAAGCCGACAAGACCGACATCCGCCAACAATTTCAATTCCACCTTTATATTGCGTTCCTGACCAGGCTCCCCGTTCTCGGCGTATTCTGGAGCAGGATTCTTTGGTGTGGCAAATCGGGAATTACCTCTTCCTCCCCTTCCACCTTGGGCAATGACTGCTCTCTGTTTATGGGCTGTCAGATCCGCAATCACCTCTTCTGTATCTTCATCAATCACCGTGGTGCCGGGTGGAACTGGAATTACTAATGGGGCTGCATTCTTCCCATGCTGATTCTTACTCATGCCATTCTCCCCGCGTTTTCCTTTGAAATGGCGGTTGTAGCGAAAGTCCATCAAGGTATTCAACCCTTCATCCACTTCGAAAATGATATCTGCACCATTACCTCCATCACCACCGGCAGGTCCGCCCTTTGGTACATACTTCTCTCTTCTGTACGCTACAAGGCCATTACCCCCATCTCCGGCTTTCACATAAACACTGACTTGATCTACAAACATCTTCGTTCACCTCATATAGTCAATGGAACAAAAAGGTCACATTTCATCCCATCCGCTGTTTGTCTTACATGTATTCTTTCATCCGGAAGAATCTGTTCTTCCATCCGTGTGTGCTGAACCTCTCCAGTCAGCAGGATGCTCACTTGAATTCTGGAGGGCGTTTCAGTTTCCGTCACTTCCAGTATTATGTCATACATTCGTGTTTCTTCACAAGCTTCCCTCAGCCAATCCACGGTTTTCTTGCATAGTTCCGTCACAACCTTGTCGGCAGTGGATAAATCTTTACTCTCTGTCTTTATCCGGTATTTCATCCTCAAGTTGCTGTGAAGGTGGTCAAAACGC
This sequence comes from Virgibacillus xinjiangensis, assembly GCF_042643145.1. NCBI lineage: Bacteria > Bacillati > Bacillota > Bacilli > Caryophanales > Bacillaceae > Virgibacillus > Virgibacillus xinjiangensis. Next base: position 3,233 of record NZ_JBHRSA010000008.1, on the reverse strand, counting down.
AAGACCCAGAGGGTGAAGCAGGGAGCCTTTAACCCCATCAATCTGCTCTCTTCTTTATAATCCTGAAGCATGCTCTCGATTTTACTCTTCACTTTTTCCGATCTTCCCATTGTTAAATATCCCTGCACTACCTGCAAATTATTCATTAAATCATGACGGTAATGCTGTAAGACATTTATAACTTCTTTCTCCTCCATCCGACATTCCCCCCAATATCTATGAAAATTATAGCAGAAAAATTTAAAGATTTCATACTTTCAAGGACCATCTGCTTCGGGTTGGGGCTATGATCATGGATGTACTTGCTTGTATTAAACATATTAGAAAAGCCCCAGCCAAAAAATTGGCTGGGGCTTTTCTCACAGACTATTATGCTTCTTGTGCAACCGGGTAGACACTTACTTTCTTGCGGTCACGACCATAGCGCTCAAATTTCACAACGCCGTCCATTTTAGCATACAGCGTATCATCTCCACCGCGTCCAACGTTTTCACCTGGATAAACCTTGGTTCCACGCTGACGGTAAAGAATGGATCCGCCTGTTACAAACTGTCCATCTGCACGCTTGGAGCCAAGACGCTTCGCTTCGGAATCACGACCGTTTTTTGTACTACCTGCACCTTTCTTCTGGGAGAAAAACTGCAAATCAAGACGTAGCATAAGTTCCACCTCCTTAATTATTTTTTATCTTGATAAATTGGCTGTATTCAGCCTCGATTGATCTTAAAGAGATCAGCATCCCCTCGAATAAAAGGCCGGCTTTTTCCCTTATAGTCTCATTAAGAGACTCAGGGATCTTTACATGAAGATATCCACCTTCACCGCCCTGCTCAATTTCGAGGTCTGCTTCGCATAATTCCATCACTGCATTTACTGTTCCAATGGAAACAGCAGATACGCCGGCACACACTAAGTCATACCCATATGGGCCGGAATCAGCATGTCCAGATAATTCAAATGCTTCAATTTGATTATTAGAACGGAACACAGTTACTTGAATCATGAATTAGAATCCTTACAGATTGATTTTATCAATCACTAGTTTCGTATAAGGCTGACGATGGCCCTGCTTGCGGTGATAGTTTTTCTTTGGCTTATATTTGAAAACAGTGACCTTCTTTTGACGCCCCTGCTTTGCAACTTTAGCTGTTACGGTAGCGCCGTCCACATATGGGGCACCAACTTTAACATCATCTCCGCCTACGAAAAGGACCTTATCAAAAGTGACAGCTTCGTCTGCTTCTGCTGTAACTTTCTCCACAAAAATTTCCTGGCCTTCTTCAACTTTAACTTGTTTTCCGCCTGTTTCAATAATCGCGTACATACCTGCACCTCCTTAGATAACTCAGACTCGCCATACAGGCACCCTCCTGGGTTTCAACCTGATCTGTGCGGTTGTAGCACTGGTGCTACGATGAATAACGTATTGATGTTACCATGTATTTGATTCGCTTGTCAAGCTGTCGCCCAAACTAGAATACATAATCCATTGCTTCCCCAATACGCTTATCATATAGCCTATCATGGAAATAGCTTTTCAGGCAATCATTTTCATCCATTAAAGATCGCCGGGCATCCGGATAGGATATATAAATGGAATGCTTCCGATCCCGCATAAATTCTGAGAAAACATCCATAAAAGTACTATCTGATGTCACATGGATCGGCTGGACAGCTTTGACCGGATTATTCCCTTCATACCGTTTCAACAGGAAACGCAGGAAAACAAAGTGTCTCTGTTTCCATTCCGTTCTGTTTTCCATTAATAAGAACAGCCAGATTAGAAAAATGCTCAGGGTGAAGGGATAAAATAACAGCACTGCTAGCAGTAGTGCGAAACTGCTGGCCATTGAAAAAACCAATACAGAATAATATGCCCTTTTGAATGGAAGAAAGCTGGTTAGGAATAGAAATAATAGTTTGCCGCCATCCAACGGCCAGATCGGGACTAGATTGAAAAGTAGAATCACCGTATTGTAATACATTAAAAGTTCGACGATAGATTCAGGGAATAGGTGGAAGGTGGACACGATGTAAATGAAGATATAAATGAATACATGCTGCATAGGGCCGGCAAGAGTGACGAGGGCCTCTTCTCTCACCGGTCTGTTTCCATGTTCATCGGTCTCCATAATCCCCCCGAACACCCAAAGGATAATACTTTCGACCCGCCATTTAAACAGCTTGGCCACCGTATAATGACCAAGCTCATGAAAAAATACAATAGATAGAATGGCAGCCAGTTCAACAAACGTCCCGGTTAGAAAAGAAATGACAATAAATACCATGAGTATAGGGTGGACATGGATTCTGGGAAGTAAACTATGGAGTGTCGTCAACTTTTATCACCTGGACCGGATCGACATAGTTATCTTTATTTTCGATAGAGAAATACATGGATTCCCTTTCCTGCACTGGGGAAAAGCTGCCAATCTTTTGGCTGCGTTCGACAAACTGATAAAGATGCACATTCAAAGCACTAAGAAAGCCATAGGTGGATTTACTGCCGTCTGGATGTTGGATAATGACTGTCTGTTCTGTGTCCCGGTCCTTTCCAGCAAAGACCACCACTCCATCTTCCAGTGCTGCCACTCCCGTTTCTTCACCAGGAGCTATTTTTATCCCTTTCCCATTTGTCTGAAAAGATTCTTTTACACTTCCGGAAACAGGCAGTGTCAATTGGTCTTGTGTAACTGTCTCCGTATCAGTGCTCGGTTGAGGGGAAAGCTGCATAGGCCCGCCAAATGTATCCTGATACCAGACATTGACCTTTGCGAAGGGAAATTCTTCCGTCAATGCTTCTGTTGTCCAATTTTTAGGCTCCTTGAACAACTCGGCATCTGTTTGAATGATGAAGGCCGTCCCTGCGAATAATAGTGCAGAGATGACAGCTCGTATGGCCATCCCTTTGGCTGGATGATGTTCGTTTTTTTCCGTAACACTACCCTCCTCCGAAAAATCCGGATATACTCCGTGTTTTTCTTCCTCTTGTAAAAATGCCGGGAAAACGTGTTGCTCTTTCTCCGTATCCTTTCCGGCAGGCAGTCCGCGAAGCTTTTTTCTTCTTTCAATGGATTGACGAACTTTCCTAACACCTCTGCTCATTATCCTCACAATCCTTCACATGCATTTGTGAAAATTATATGTGGGACAAAGCAAAGATATGAATCGAGTAGGAGGAGGTGACTAACCTCCGTCCTCTCACACCACCGTACGTACGGACCCGTATACGG
>NZ_JBHRSA010000007.1:0-14074 GCF_042643145.1 Virgibacillus xinjiangensis | reverse complement strand
GTAACCAAGAATTGATGTGATCCATTCTTTTTTTTACACTTTTACACAATTATACGGACTTAATCGATTTCGCGCTCCTCCTGCTGATATACCAGCGCTCCCGCCGATTACGCGCTCCTCCTGCCGATAAGCCAGCGCTTCCGCGGATTTCGCGCTCCTCCTGCCGATTAACGAGCGCTCCCGCGGATTTCCCGCTCCTCCTGCTGATAAACCTGCGCTCCCGCCGATTCCACGCGCCTCCTGCCGATAAACCTGCGCTCCTGCTGATATACCAGCTCTCCTGCCGATTAACTCACCCCTCCCACCAAACAGCAAAACACCCATACAACACTAGCAGCATTGTTTGGGTGTTCTTCCTTTTACGATGGGTGGGCCGTTTCTTTTTCAACCTGCTTCACCGGCCGTTTGTCACTGATTGTCTCATCATATAGGTGGCAGGCGACATAGTGGTCCTGCTCGACTTCCTGCCAGGCGGGTACTTGCTTGGCGCAGACTTCCATCGCCATCGGACAGCGGGTGCGGAACACGCAGCCGCTTGGCGGGTTGATCGGGCTAGGAAGGTCGCCTTCCAGAATGATGCGTTCCCGTTTTTCCTCAATATCCGGATCCGGAATCGGAATGGCGGATAGGAGTGCCTGTGTATAAGGATGGAGTGGCTGATCATAGAGCTGTCCGCTGGCGGTCAGCTCCACAAGATTGCCAAGGTACATGACACCGATGCGGTCGGATATTTGTTTGACCATCGACAAATCGTGGGCGATGAACAAAAAGGTAAGTCCTTTTTCCTGTTGCAGTTCCTTCAGCAGGTTCACGACCTGTGCTTGGACCGATACATCGAGTGCGGAAATCGGTTCATCGGCAATGATGAAGTCGGGATTCAAAGCAAGCGCTCTGGCGATACCGATCCGCTGGCGCTGACCGCCACTGAACTCATGCGGGTAGCGGTTGGCATGATCCCGGTTGAGACCGACTTCTTCCAGCAGCTCATACACCCGGTCATTCTTCTCCTTCTGACTTTTATACAGACCATGCACCTCCATCGGCTCGGAGATCACTTCTTTGACAGTTGAACGCGGATTGAGGGAAGCATAGGGGTCCTGGAAGATCATCTGCATGTTCTGCCGGAATACGAATTTCTCCTTCTCCTTCATGTCGTGGACATCCTGGCCGTCGTAGATGACTTCTCCATCCGTGCGTTCATAGAGGCCCATGATCGTCCGCCCAATGGTAGATTTGCCGCACCCTGATTCACCGACCAATCCGAACGTTTCCCCGCGGTTCACATGGAAACTGACATCATCGACCGCTTTCAATACCTGGTTCTTACCCATGTCAAAATGCTTTTTCAGATGATTGACCTGCAGAATCTTCTCTTCCATCAGTCATTTCCCCCTGCTTTTTTCCAGTATCGTCTTGCTGCACAAAGCTCTTTCTCGTATTTGGTGCCTGCCATTTCGATCACTTCAATTCCCTTGCCCGTCTGCGGGGAGTGGAGCAGCCTGCCGCCACCATAATAGATTCCCACGTGATGGAGTTTGCCTTTTCCTTCTTCATAGGCAAAAAACAGCAAATCCCCCGGCTCCAGCCGGTCGTAAGTGACTTCCTCTCCCGCCTTGGCCTGATCACCTGCATCACGGGCGATCTGATAGCCATTCGCTTTATGGGCCGCATAGGCGAGACCCGAGCAGTCATAGCCGAAAGAGCTCATGCCGCCCCAGAAATAATCAAGGCCGGTAAATGGCTCGCCTGCTGTGACAATGTCCTCGCCACTCCCTTTTGCCAGGCCTTTCTCTCCCTTGAATATATGTACATCTTCTGTGGCTATTTCATATTTCCCATGTGGTGTCTGCACCTGAACCCTTGTATCTCCGGATTGCAGAACAGGCAGGATGCTCATATAGCTGACCTTGATGAACGGCTCCCCATCTTTTGTTTCCAGTACAGCTTTATCCGCTGTCACAGCAGCATAGTTTTCCGTCATCCAATCTCTTTTGTCCACCTGCCTGAGCTGCTTTAACGGTACCCAGCCGGGATAACCGCGTACATCTTTTCCAGATGGCTGCGATGGGATGACGACATGTGCCCATTCATTCTCCGTCTCCGTTACTAGTACCGGCTCCCCATACAGCAACTGGCTCTGGACCCTATTTTCATCACAGAGTGCCAGGCTTTCCTCATAGGATAAGCTGGTGACCCATTGATCGATATTGGTCGGGTTGGTGGTGCCCGGTGCATCGATTTCCCTGGCTGAAGCAGGGTCCGTCCAGACTGTCGCCACCTGCACGGCAGTCACCCACATGTTTTCCGGAAATTGTTCATACGTTTGTTTAACCATTGGAGCTCCCCCTTTGTATCTAAACCATTCAAAAGCTAGACCTTTTCCATCGAAACATAGCGGTCTGCCAAGCGGCGGATGCCAAGCCCGGACCGTTCTCCCAAATCTATCATGCTTCCTTTATATACAAGACTGCCATCCTCCACGAGATTCCCCTCCAGCATCAGTGGGGCATCGAAATCATACCGGGTGATGTTCGGTTGGCTCGCAGCAAAATGCGCCGCGGCAGTTATACCGATCTCCGTTTCTATCATGCTTCCGACCATACACTCGACCCCATGGACATCTGCCAGTTTGGCAATTTTCAATGCATGATGGATACCGCCTGCCTTCATCAATTTTATATTGATCAAGTCGGCTGCCCGTTCGGCAAGCACCCGCATGGCATCCCTAGGAGAAAAGACACTCTCATCCGCCATGATCAATGAATCGGTATGTTCCGTGACATACTTGAGACCAGCTATGTCATGGGCCTTCACCGGTTGTTCAATCAATTCGATGTCCAGTCCCAGTTCTTCCATTTTATTGATAGCCTTGACCGCTTCTTTCGGGGACCAGCCTTGATTGGCATCCAGCCGAATCACCACGTCTGGGCCGATTTCCCTGCGGATGGCCTGGATCCGCTCGATATCTGTAGCAATTTCATCCTTGCCGACCTTGATCTTCAGTATGGAAAAGCCGTTCGCCGTATATTTCCCGGCGTCCTCCGCCATTTCCTCCGGCGTGTTCACGCTGACCGTATAATCCGTTTCCACTGTTTGGCCATGACCGCCAAGGAAGTTCACCAGCGGCATGCCAGCAGACTGAGCGGCCAAATCGTGAAGCGCCATATCAACGGCTGCCTTGGCACTGGTGTTCCCCACCATACTTCCATCCACCTTCTCGAACAGCCGCTCCCGATGGAGGATGGATTCTCCGACAATCAACGGCTTGAACACATGGTGGATGGCATAATCGACACTCTGGAGGCTGTCGCCGGTTATCACATGTGTAGGGGGTGCTTCCCCCCATCCTGTATTGCCATCCTGGTCCGTTATTTTCACCACGATCGTTTCCGCCACGGTTACCGTCCTTAGTGCGGTCTTGAACGGTGTATGCAGCGGAACTGCCGCACGCAATGTTTCCACCTGCTGTATCTTCATTTTGTTTCTCCTCCTGCTAACTCTATTGGATTCCCGGGTTCACGACCAATGTCTTTTCCTTTGATGACAAGTGGGCCACAGCCCCGAGTGGTACAGAAAAGTGTGGGAGGCAATGCCCGATACGGAAGCCGGAAAGGACAGGGCCGCTGAAACTCTGCAAGTAATGCTCGAAAACCTCTTCCAATGCCAAAGAAGAATCGAGTGTAGCTTCTGCCTTGGCAAAGTCTCCGACCACCACGCCTGCCGCCTCCTCCAACTTCCCAGCGAGCTTCAGCTGATTCAGCATGCCATCCACCCGGTATGGCTCTTCTCCGATATCCTCCAGCAGCAAGATTTTCCCCTTCGTGTTGATTTCGAACGGGGTGCCGAGTGTGCTGACCAGTAGGGACAGGTTTCCGCCAGTCAGCTCCCCCTCTGCTTCTCCCTCTGCAATGGTGTGAAGCGGAGAAATCCTCTCTGAATAAATCAAGGTCGTCGGGCCGAACAACTGCTGAAACAGGAATCGGGACAAATCGTCGAAATCATCTTTTGCCATATCTGAAGCCACCATCGGCCCGTGGAAGGTGACCAACCCGGTCTCCTGCCGGATCGCTGTATGCAGATAGGTAATATCACTGTAGCCCCAAATGATTTTCGGGTTTTCCCGGATCAATTGGTAATCCAAGTCTTGTGCTATCCTTGCCGTTCCATAGCCGCCTCGGGCAAAAATGATGGCTTTCACATCGGGGTCAGCCAGCATGGCATGGAAATCCTCCAGCCGGTCAGCATCATCACCTGCCAGATACCCATATACCTTGTCCACATGCTTTCCCAATTTCACCTGAAGTCCGAGTTCCTTCAGAAACTTCCTGCCGTTTTCCAATTTTCTAGTTTCCACGGGACTGGCCGGCGCGATGACACCGACCGTATCCCCCTTCTGCAGCCGCTTCGGATAAATCATTGCCATTCCTCCCTCTTGGATAGGAATTATTCCATTATGTATCAATGTATGGCCCGTGTGGAGCAAATATCCTTCTGCCAATCAGGATCGTACAAAAAGAACAGGAGCGGCCCATATACAGATTGGTATATGATCCGCCCCCTCCTTTCTTTGCTGCGGTGGCTTAAAAAGCCTGCCGCCATGGGTCTTACTGTTCCACGTCTGCGTATTTCAGATCGAAGTAGCCTACAGGATGGCGCAGGATGCCGGATACCCCTTCTGCTTCCAGCACGACTGTGTTGTAGTAACGGATTGGCATGGCGACCATTTCTTCTGCCAGCATTTTTTCCGCTTCATACAAATACTCAAAGCGCTTTTCTTCATCTGTTTCTGTCTTGCCTTTTTCAATCAGCTCATCATACTCCTCATTGGACCAGCCTGTACGGTTCATATAGGAATCCGTCACAAAGCTTTCCAAGAAGTTGACCGGATCACTGTAGTCATTGATGAATGAGCTTCTGGAGAACTGTAGCTCCAGGTTTTTCTGTGCTTCAGAGAACACGTTCCATTCCTGATTTTCCAGAGTCACTTCCACACCCAGGTTCTCACTCAGCATATCCTGCATGGTTTCAGCCACTGCTTTGTTCGTATCACTGGTATTATAGGACAGTGTGATCGACGGCAGCTCATCATACCCCTCTTCTGCCATGCCTTCTTCCAGCAGTCCCTTCGCCTTTTCAGGATCGAAGCTGACAAGATCTCCGTTTACATCACGGAAGTCTTCACCGCTCGGTGTCGTGAATCCTGGAGAGACGAAACCATAGGCAGGCTCCACCCCGTTTTTCACGACGTACTGCGCGATATCATCACGATTGACCGCATAGGCGAATGCCTGTCTGATCTTTTTGTTTTGGAACGGTTCTTCGTTTACATTGAAACGGAAGAATTCCAATCCACCATAATCGCCGATGAAGACGTTGTCACCGTCAATCAGCTCGTCGGATAATTCAGGTGGAATGCTTGCGGTATGCAGCTCTCCACTTTCAAACATCTGATACTGTGTATTGGTGTCATTGACCATGGCGAAGTGGACTTTATCCAACTTCACGGCATCTGCATCCCAATACTCCTCATTCTTGGCAAATACCATTTCACTGTCATGCTCCCATGATTCCAGCTCGAAAGGACCGTTAGCGACAAATGTGTCAGCTTCCGCATGCCAATCCGGATTCTCCTCTGCCACTTGGTGGTTGACTGGGAAGAATGCAGGGTTTGTCAGCAGATCCAGGAAGAAACCGGTCGGCGCTTCCAGTTTCACTTCCAATGTCTTCTCATCGATGGCGGAAACACCTACATCATCGGCAGATCCTTCTCCTGCGTTGTAGGCTTCAGCACCTTCAATGAAATACCCTAAAAACGCTGCCGCAGAAGCAGTCTCCGGGTCAAGCATCAGCTTCCATGCATAAACAAAATCTTCTGCCGTCACTGGGTCCCCATTGGACCAGTTGGCGTCTTCCCGAAGATGGAAGGTATATGTCTTTCCGTCCTCGGAGATATCCCATTCTTCCGCTACCCCACCTTGTGGCGTCGAATTCTCATCCAGACGGGTCAAGCCTTCCATCAAGTTATTGAGCGGATCCCAGGATACCGCGTCAAAACCGATCGATGGATTGAATGAGGTCGGTTCTTCCAAATTGTTCATCCGCAATACCTTTTCTCCTGAATCCTCCGCTGCATCCGCTTCCGTGGTATCTTCCGCATCCGCATCAGCAGCCGCTTCCTCCCCAGCTTCTTCGTTTGCCGTACAGGCTGCCAGTACAGCAACAGTGAAGATGGCCATAAGCAGTAACAGAAACTTCTTCATCCTCGTTCCCCCTTAAAATTTTGGTATCCCCTCCGCCATATTGCAGGCGGAAAAAGCGGTAAAGCCATCCGGTTCATCCATAGGAATGAGCCGGATCTCATCTGACCGTAGAAACAGCCAGAAGCTGTTTAGCCCGTTCATCCTGCAGCCAGCAGTTCACCTGATGCGTCCCGCTCAGCTTGGAATCGCCGGGATAAACTTTATCACACACCTCCATCGCAAATGGACATCTCGCCGTAAACGGACATCCCTGTGGAGGTGAGAATAAATCTGGTGGTGTTCCGTCAATCGGAGTCAGCTTTTCCCCGTCGAGATCCAGACGAGGGACCGATTTCAACAATCCTTGTGTATATGGGTGCTGCGGTTCATAGAAAATCTCCCGCTTGGTACCTGTTTCAATGATCTTGCCGGCGTACATCACCGCAATCCGGTCGGCAATCTTGGCAACGACCCCGAGGTCATGCGTGATCAGGATGATGGAGACACCTGTCTCCTCCTGGATTCTGCCGAACAGCTCCAAAATCTGCGCCTGGATGGTCACATCTAGAGCTGTGGTCGGTTCATCGGCAATCAGCAGTTCTGGTTCGCAAATCAGGGCGATGGCAATCACGATGCGCTGCCGCATCCCCCCGCTGAACTGATGGGGATACTGCTTGAGACGCTCTTCCGGATTCGGTATGCCCACCAAGTCCATCATCTCCAACGCCTTTTTCTTTGCATCACTTCCACTCACATTCTGATGCTGTTTCAGCCCCTCCATCAGCTGGGTGCCGATGGTAAGCGTCGGATTGAGTGCGGTCATCGGGTCCTGGAAAATCATCGAGATATCCACCCCGCGGATGGAACGCATCTCTTTTTCCCATACCTTTGTCAGGTCCTTGCCGTGGAACAGGATCTCCCCTTGAGAAATCTTGCCCGGCGGCTCGGGGGTCAGCCGCATGATGGCGTTGGAGGTCACGCTCTTTCCACAGCCCGACTCTCCGACGATGGCCAGTGTCTCTCCCTTATGGAGATGGAAGTTGACCCCCCTGACTGCCTTGACCGTCCCTCCATAGGTCGTAAATGTTACATGCAGGTTATTGACTTCGAGTATTTTTTCCATATGTCCACCTACTTCCGGAGTTTCGGATCCAGTGCATCCTGGAGCCCGTCCCCTAATACATTAAATGCAAACATCGTAAAGGAAATGAAGAATGCCGGGAAGAACAGTGTCCACCAGTTTCCGGATAGGATGGCCCCCAGCGAATCATTGGCCATCACGCCCCAGCTTGCATACGGTGCCTGGATTCCTAAGCCGATGAAACTGAGGAACGCCTCGGCAAAAATGGCGGTCGGCACCGTCAATGTCATCTGGACGATGATCGGCCCCATCGTGTTCGGCAGCAAATTCTTCCGGATGATCCGGGAAGATTTCGCCCCGAACGACTGGGAAGCGAGGACAAATTCATAGTTTTTGATTTGAAGCACCTGTCCCCGCACAATTCGCGCCATTCCCACCCAACCTGTCACCGTGAGTGCAATGATGATCGTCGATAAACTCGGCCCGAGTACCACCAGCAGCAGAATGACGACCAGCAGATATGGAAGGCCGTAAAGGACCTCGATGACCCGCATCATCAGACTGTCGGTGCGACCGCCTTTATAGCCGGCAATCCCGCCATAGATGATGCCGATCACTACATCGATGAGCGCGGCCATCAACCCGACAAACAAGGAGATCCTCGCCCCATACCATGTCCGCGTAAACACATCACGACCAGCGGAATCCGTTCCGAACCAGTGCTCACCAGACGGCGGCTGGTATTGGTTCGGCAGGTCCTGCCTGTTGACATCATACGGTGAAATGACCGGTCCAAAGATCGCCATCACCGCCAACAGGACGAGAAAGACCATTCCGGCCATGGCCAGTTTATTCTTGACCAGCCGCCTCCACGCATCCTTCCAGTAGGATAGGGATGGCCTGGAAACTTGTTCAGCTGCATTCTTATCCTTTTCTTTCCAAGTGAACAGCTCATCCGGTACGGCTTCCGGGGAGAGATTTCTGTTGAATTCTTCTGCAGGCTTCATGCTACTCCCCTCCCTTTTTATTCATCTTGATCCGGGGATCGAGGATGCCGTACGCAATATCGACCAGAAACAGCATGATGATCAGGAAGGCACTATAGAATACAGTCGTCCCCATGATGACCGGATAGTCCCGCTGGTTGATACTTTCCACAAAGTACTTGCCCATCCCTGGAATCGCAAAGATTTCCTCGATGACAAACGTGCCGGTCAGAATGCCGGCAAGCAGGGTGCCCATGATGGTCACCACCGGCATCAGCGCATTCCTCAAGGCATGTTTGATGGTAATCTTCCACGGTGACAGCCCCTTGGCCCGGGCCATTTTGATATAATCCTGTGTCAGCACTTCCAGCATCGTCGACCGGGTAAGTCTCGCTATGATCGCCATCGGCCCGGTGGCCAAGGCCAGTACCGGAAGCACCATATGTTTCGGGCTCGACCAGGTAGCCACCGGGAAAATTTCCACATTCACCGCAAGCTGCTGGATCAGCAAGGTCGCCAAAATGAAGTTCGGAATCGAAATCCCAAGGACGGCCAGCCCCATGGAAAGGTAATCGATAATTCCGTTATGTTGTAATGCGGCAAAGATACCAAGGATGATACCGGATATGACAGCCACCACAATAGTGATGATCCCCAGTTCAAAAGATATCGGGAATCCCTGGCCGAGCAGATCACCCACCGTCTGATCCGGCTGTTTGATGGAAGGGCCGAAATCAAAGGTGACGATCGACTTCAAATATAACCCGTACTGGACTAGATAAGGTTCGTCCAAGTTGTAGTGGGCTTCCAGGTTCGCCTGGACCTGCTCATTCGATGAGCGCTCTGCGTTGAGCGGTGAGCCCGGTATGCTGACCATCAGCACAAAAGTCAGGGTTATGATGATCCACAATGTGATGGCCATGATGAGCAATCGTTTTCCTATGTAACGAAGCAATTTCTCCACCCCCATGCAGCCTGGTGCAGGACCTGCTGCTTATGTCTGTTTTTTCATGAAACTATAAATCTCCCATCCTATTTCCTGAAGCGCCTGCAGTGATGCCCGCTCATTCACTCCTTTTGAAAGCACGGTTGCCAGCATCGTACGCTTCTCTACATATAGAATGCCTGCGTTATGTCTTATCCCTATATTTTCCCCTGTTTTATCTGCCAGCTCCCATGCCTCTCCCTCTTCAAGCAAAGGGTCTTCTTGTATCGGCAGCTTCCCAGCCAAGTAATGGCGAAGCTGCTGTTTTTTCAGGATGTCCACCATTTCTCTGCTTGCATGCTTGGAGACAACCTCTCCCACCGCCAATTTCCTCCATAGATTGTTCATGTCATTGGCGGTAATCGTGTTTTCCAGCCGACACTCGGCCGGTGGTGTCATCAATTTGTGATGGAACATGCTTCCTTCCATCCCGATATCATTGATCATCTGATAGATTTGGTCTGCCCCGATCCAATCTATCAGCATATTTGCTGCCGTGTTATCACTTTGGATGATCATCAAGGTAATCAAATCATAGACAGGAAGAGAGATACCTGGTGTCATATGCTGCAACACCCCACAGCCGCCCACCTGATCTTCGCTCTTTAACTTCCGCATATCTTCCTGCTTGATGTCCCCATTCTCAAGCCCTTGGAAGACAGCAGCCATGATCGGAACTTTGATGATGCTGGCAGCATACATTGGTTCCATCGGCCTCAGTTTCCACTGTTTCCCGTCATTCAGGTCTTCCAGCACCACTGCCCATGTGCCACCAACCCGGGATATGATCGACTCGATGCTTCTGCCCAACTCTTCCATCTACCCACACCCCTTCTGCTGTCAGGTGAAAGTGGTGTTGATGGCAAGTTCCACCATGACCAGCATGGCTTGGTATGCTTCCAAGATGTCTTTTGCTTGGTAAACAACGATGGTCGTCCCTGGTAGGATGGAAGTGCCAGGCATCAAGTTGGCCCACTCTGCCTGTCCATGGTTCGTGAATTCGATTTTCAACACCGGCCGCTCCGGTGGTACCAATGGCTTGGCCTTCTCCCTGTTTTCCAATGCCGTCTGGACCCTTTCCTGCAACAGTTCTCCCGCTTTCTTCGGTGTCAGGCTTTTCACTGCGGAGCGGGAAATAGTCTGCTTCACGGCAGCAGTCTTGATTCCCGGAATGAGCTCCTCCGCTTCTGCGGCCGCCTGGTCATCCCCTGACACCATCAGTACCGGCACCCCATAATAGCCGGCAAGATAGGCATTCAGCCCCATTTCTCCCATCGGCTCATCATTGATGGAAAAATTTCGGACGGCATGCACCATCGCATGGGACATGACGCCAAACTGGCCAGCTCGTGCATGATAGCCAATGAAAAATATGCCATCAAAGCTGGCATCAAGTCCCTGCATCATGGAGAAAGGTTTGGCATCACCCGTGATCAACGCTGCTTCCGGATGCAGTTGGTCGATCAGGATATTATTCATTTTGGAATGGCTGTCATTGACCAGGATATCCGTACAGCCCGATTGATAGGCCGCATTCAGCACATAATTTACTTCTTCGGTCATAATCCGGCGGCCGCGCTCATAGTTATGTTTACTGGAATCGACATATGTATGGTCCGGAAGTCCTGTAATTCCTTCCATATCCGCGGATATATAGAGCTTCATGAAGTACACTCCCTTCCTTCTTTTGTCGTTGATAACTTTTTTTAATAGTACCATATGGGCAGTAAAATATAAAGACAATTCTTTACATTAATTCTATTGAGTTAACTGCAATCGTTTTCACATGTGAGGTTTATTGACATCTTATATTTTCCATAAAAAAAGACAGATGATCCATTTGGACCATCTGCCTGTTGCTCTATTCTAAGTTAGGATTATTTCGCGACTGCTTCGTCATTTGTCAGGTCTACTTGTACAAAAGATTCGACTGCGTTTCCTTCTTCATCCAAACGTTCAATGTCTGCGCCCAATGCAGACAGTTTCCCGGTCAGATTCACATATCCACGGTCGAGATGATGAAGATGGGTGACACGCGTATAGCCATCTGAGTTGAGACCTGCTACAATCAGTGCTGCTGCAGCACGGAGATCCGTAGCTGCCACTTCGGCACCTTGCAGTTTGCTGCCTCCCTCAATGATGACACTTCTTCCTTCAATTTTCATCTTTGCATTCATCCGACGGAACTCTTCCACATGCATGAACCGGTTCTCGAAAACCGTCTCGGTAATCATACTCGTACCTTGGGCTTGCAGCATCAAAGCCATCATCTGGGACTGCATATCCGTAGGGAAGCCAGGATGGGGGAGTGTTTTAATGTCGGTTGATTTGAGGACTTCCGGCCCGATGACGCGGATTCCTTCGCCCTCTTCCTTCACTGTCACGTTCATTTCTTCAAGTTTGGAAATGACGGAGCGAAGATGCTCACTTTCAGCATTTTCAATCAGAACATTTCCGCCAGTGGCCGCAGCTGCTACCATGAATGTGCCTGCTTCAATCCGGTCGGGAATAATGTTATGCTCTGTTCCATGCAGTTTTTCGACCCCATTGATTCGAATGGTTTCGGTACCTGCACCAACAATATCAGCACCCATTTTGTTCAGGTAGTTGGCGAGATCTACAATTTCCGGCTCTTTGGCACAGTTTTCAAGAACTGTCTTGCCCTCTGCCAATGCAGCCGCCATCATGATATTCTCTGTAGCACCGACACTCGGCATATCCAGGTAGATCTTTGCACCCTTCAAACGCCCATTCACGTACGCCTCCACGAAGCCATTGCCGACATGGACCTTGGCTCCCATCGCTTCAAAGCCTTTCAAATGCAGGTCGATCGGACGGGATCCAATGGCACAGCCACCAGGCATTGCCACTTTCGCATGGCCGTATCTGGCAAGCAATGGACCAAGCACCAACACGGATGCCCGCATCTTGCGCACATACTCGAATGGTGCTTCTGTGGAAAGTTTGCTGGAAGCATCCACTTCCACTATATTATTTTCAAAGTTCACATCGGCATTCATATTGCGCAGAACTTCATTAATAGTATAGACATCAGCCAAGACTGGAACATCCCGGATGATGCTCTTTCCTTCACTTGCGCTGAGGCTTGCTGCTATTACAGGGAGTACTGCATTTTTGGCACCTTCCACTCTGACGGCGCCGTTTAACCGGTGTCCACCTCTTACGATGATTTTTTCCATATTCAAATTCTCCTTCAAATACGATTTCATTATTATTAGTATTCATGTATCAAGATAGGTGTGCCTAACGTATACGAGACAGACCCCGAGCCTTCATCCGTTACGGCCATTTGAAAATTCCTGGGCGCCTCGTTGAAGGTAAATTTCTGTGTCCATAGTGGTATATACCCGTATACTAACTTTTTATGCTTCGAATTTCCCACATTGTCGAACTGGGTCGTACCATGTTGAAAATCAAGTTCGTTTTCGAGCATATGTAAAAAACTATCACTGTCCATTATACCACTCTCCACAGTACTCAGCCAAGCAAACCTTTGTGACGCTTTTGTAAATTTTTCGGCCACATTTTTCCTTTTTGACTGATACACTTCTTCCAAATCCTTACCCCAACCAGAACCTTCCAAAACGGCAGTGAATTCTCCTGCTGCATGCTCCTGTTCAGGGAGGATTACAGTATAATATTCGGTAATCGTTCCGTTTTTACGTATGTCCACGAATATATATTTTACGCTCTTTTCCTTTCTTTCCACAGTGACTTTATAACTATTTTTCAAGTCCTCCACGAGATTCAAGAGACTTTCTTGATCCATCTCTTCTCTTTCCATGTAATGCCACTCCGCAACCTCAAGGCCTGCTTCTCCAACGACACCAGCCATATCAACCAATTCATCTGCATCCCCACTGGAGTAGGCAGTCGTGCCACTTATCATCAGTAAGAGAAAAACACCGGTCATCATCATTTTTTTCATAAAAATACTCCCCCTCTGTCCGAATCAGCTATATTCAGCAGTATGGACATCGGGGGAGTGTTGCATACCAGTAATCTACTCATTTATCCGATTGATTGCTAGATTAGAAGAGATACAACAAATCCTGGGACCACTGCAAGATCTCAAGGAAGAACCTGCTCACCCCAGCACCGATGACAATCGTAAGGAACAGCAGCAGAACCCTGCCCTCTGTCGACTTACCCTTTACAAGAATGGCATCAAAATTCAACGATACCACTACTTTCCACGTCAGAGATATAAACAATATATGTGAAATCAAACTGATCAATGCCTGCTGGCCAATATCCGCCATAGTAACCCACCTTATCTATTAATATATGCTTACGAAATTGATTGCTGTTTAAAAGGAAACCTTTAGTAACTTTGCCATGATTGAAGGAATCTGTCAATGGATGGGAAATTTTGGAGAGGAGCTGGGTTTATTCACCTGATTTCCCGGGAAATATCGACAGGATCTTTTGATTAAGTTGGAGTGGGGTGGACGCATTAGGCGTGCAGCGGATTCTGTGCGAACTGCTAATATAGCAAGTTTACGGCCGATTCCGCGCACTTCCTGCTGATATGCCAGCTCTCCCGCCAATTCCGCGCGCCTCCTGCCGATATCCCCGCTCTCCCGCCGATTCCGCGCACCTCCTGCTGATATTCCGGCTCTCCCGCCGATTCCGCGCACTTCCTGCCGATATGCCAGCTCTCCCGCCGATTCCGCGCGCCTCCTGCCGATTTCACGATTAAGTCCGTATAATTGTGTAAAAGTGTAAAAAAAAGAATGGATCACATCAATTCTTGGTTACA
>NZ_JBHRSA010000064.1:0-2434 GCF_042643145.1 Virgibacillus xinjiangensis | reverse complement strand
CCACTCGTGCCATAACTGATCCACTATCACAAAGTGATAGTGGATCAAAGGTGTTTGTTATTGATTCAATCCGTTTCTTTCCCTCATGGATACTTTTCCATCAATAAATATATTATAAGAATCATGTACAATACGGTCTAAAATGGCGTCCGCAAGCGTGTCTTCTCCAATCTTATCGTGCCATCCTCGCGGATCAAACTGGGAACAGAAGATAGTGGATCCTACCTGATGGCGTGCTTCGACAATTTCAAGAAGATCTCTTGCTTCTGTCTCCTTTAATGGAGTCAATAGCCACTCATCCAGGATAAGTAAGTTCACTTTTTTGTATTTCTTCATAACCTTTCTATAGGTTCCCTCGCCTCTGGCGATTGAGAGTTCGTCCAGTAGGTCCGGTAACCGGATATATTTCACTTTGTAGAACTGGCGGCACGCGGCAATGCCGAAGGCGCAGGCTAGATAAGTCTTTCCATTCCCTGAGGCACCCATCAGTATAATATTGTGGTGTTCTTCAATATAATTACCCGTGGCTAGTCTCAGAACTTGCGCCTTGTCCAGCTTTCGATCTGGGTGATATTCTATATCTTCGATACACGCCTGTGTATCACGTAATTCTGCTGATTTGATCAGACGATCAAGCTTATTGTTTTGCCTCCTAGACCATTCAATATCAACGAGTAGTCCAAATCGATCCTCAAAAGACAATTCCTGATATTGTGGGTCTCTCAGCTGTTCTCTGAATGTCTCTGCCATCGCAGACATCCTCATTTCATTTAATTTGGTTAGAGTATTATCAGTTGTCATTATCGTTACCTCCATAGTAATCCGCACCACGTGTAAATCCATAAGTGTTATCACTTTTTCGTATGGCGGATGGTTCAGTTTTGCTTTCCAAAGGTAATTTATCGTGTCCTGTTTTTAAGATGGTTTGTATACTTTTCAACTTAGGTCTTGGTGTGTAAGACAGTACTCTCTCGCATGCCATCTCCACACGCTCAATAGAATATTTATCTGCGAGTTTCATCAATCCATAGGTTGATCTCAATCCCTGCTTCTCTGTAGGATAAGATTCTAATATCTTCTCAATTGTAAGTAAGGTGGATGGACCGGCGGTCTTTCCCCATTCCAATATGAATCCTTTATTGAATTCCGAATACTGCCTGTGATTCCTGGGCATGTGATCGGGTAGTGTATGATGCTCCCCCTTTGTCCCACTAGATCTTTTATGGGAAGCGATCCGTATATTCCTATAAAACGCCTCGATTATATTTCTCGTTACTCGAACCTCTACGGTACATTTGATATAATCATAGGGAACAGAGTAATAGTCATTACCAACTTTTATATGATAGTCAGGTTGGACAACGGCCGTTTCCCAGCTTGCTATCTCATATGGTGAATAAGGCAGGGGCATCAAGGCGAATTTTTCTTCTCTTAGAAATGCTTCCTGTCTATTCCCGTTCTTTTTTTGAAATGGCTTTGTGTTTACCTCACTTAGCTTTTCCTTAATTGCGTTGTTCAGCTCTGCCAGAGTAAAGAACTTCTCGTTACGAAGGGAAGCAATAATCCAGGTAGATATATGCCCGACATTCCCCTCAACGCTTGCTTTGTCTTTGGGCTGACGCACGCGTGCCGGGATAATGGTAGTCTGGTAGTGTTCAGCCATCTCCTGGTAGCTAGCATTAATGACAGGCTCGGTACGAGACGATTTTGCCACCCCTGTCTTTAAATTGTCCGGAATCACAACCCTGGTAACTCCCCCATAAAATTCAAAAGCGTGAATATGAGCTGTAATCCAACTTTCTGTATTCATCGATAGGAACCCTTCCACATAAGCATATTGACTACATGGCAACGCAGAGACAAATACATAAACAGGGATTTCCTCCCCCGTTAAGTTATCTGTAAGATGCATGGTTTGACCTGCCCAATCTACTTCCATTTGTTCTCCCGGTTTCCTCTTGATCCGCATCGTTGCTTTCGT
This sequence comes from Virgibacillus xinjiangensis, assembly GCF_042643145.1. Taxonomy (NCBI): domain Bacteria; kingdom Bacillati; phylum Bacillota; class Bacilli; order Caryophanales; family Bacillaceae; genus Virgibacillus; species Virgibacillus xinjiangensis. The sequence goes on along the minus strand of NZ_JBHRSA010000064.1, from coordinate 453 downwards.
TTTTCTTGCATACTCATTGTAGAACCTGCAGAACTGTCGATAACTGTATGGAATTTCGTTATTGGCCCTACATTGTAAGGAATATTCATCCCATAAGAGAGACAATGTAACCCCAGATTTCGCCAGTTCCTTATGGATATACTCTCCATCAGGTTTCCGACGATGGTCGGAAGGTATTTGTTTTTCCGGAAACAGAATCATTTGAAGATCAACATCTGTCAGATCTTTTTCGAAAGGCCATTGAACACTTTTCTCCTCCGCCCTCCGAATCACTTCTCTAACGGTGTTCCTGGAATGTCCACAACTAGATGCTATCCCCCTTTGTGTGACTTCCTGTGCATGAAGTCTTAAAATCTCTCGATACTTAACCACGAAAAAAACCTCCTACATAATGAATTTGCACAATGTGCTTCTTCATTATATAGGAGGGTGGGTCAGCTTTGTCCGAGGTGG
>NZ_JBHRSA010000063.1:0-533 GCF_042643145.1 Virgibacillus xinjiangensis | reverse complement strand
TTCGGTACGCAGATGATTTTCACATTTATGTTTCTTCCCGGAAAGCAGGTCATCGGGTGCTGAACTCCGTCACTACCTTCATTGAGAAGAAACTGCATTTGAAAGTGAACCGAGAGAAATCGGCTGTCGACAGACCATGGAGAAGAAAATTCCTGGGGTTCAGTTTCACACCTCACGGCAATCCGAAGGTGCGTGTACACAAGAAAAGCATACAGCGTCTAAAGGAAAAGGTTCGGGAACTAACATCCAGGTCGAAAGGATGGAGTATGAAATACCGTATCTTAAAGCTGAACCAATACCTTACCGGATGGTGCGGGTATTTCGCTCTAGCGGATACGAAGAGCATCTTTTCTAAACTGGATGCCTGGATTCGTCGCCGAATGAGGATGTGTCTTTGGAAAGAATGGAAACTTCCAAAGACTCGTAAGAGGAAGCTGATTGGCTTAGGTGTCCCTAAGTGGAAAGCCCATGAATGGGCAAATACCAGAAAGGGATACTGGCGAATTGCGGAGAGTCCTATACTAAGTAAAACC
>NZ_JBHRSA010000062.1:0-622 GCF_042643145.1 Virgibacillus xinjiangensis | reverse complement strand
CTGCTTCCGTTAAGATTGGATCGCCGAATACATGGTTCCACTGTCCAAACTGTAAGTTTGTTGTGATGATAATACTTTTGGTTTCATAACACATCGATATTACTTGAAATAGTAGTTCTGCTCCTTCTTTATTCAATGGAATGTACCCCAATTCGTCTAACACTAATAAATCAAGCTTTTTGATCTGCTTCATTACTTTCTGAAGTTCTCCTTTTTGGTTGGCTTCCAGGAGATGATTCACCAAAGATGCCACCGTAAAGAACTTTACTTTACTGCCAAAACTACGTATGGCATTCAAGCTAATTAACGTTGCCAAATATGTTTTCCCTGTACCAACCCCTCCATATAAGATGAGGTTTTCTTTTTCATGGATGAAGTCGCCATTCAACACAGCTTCTCGGCTAATCCCTTGTGGGATTTGAATATGCTCCCACTGAAATGGCTGAGCACCTGTCTTGGGTAGTTGAGCCTGACTAAGTAAAAGGTTGATTTTTCTTTCTTCTCGATTCTCTACTTCTCGTTTGAATAATTCCAGAAGGAATTCTTCATTCGTATCGGCGTTGACCTCCTGATAATGCTCGCGAATCCAGCTTAGTTTCAAACGTTTCGCCAACATTTCTAT
>NZ_JBHRSA010000061.1:0-839 GCF_042643145.1 Virgibacillus xinjiangensis | reverse complement strand
CAACAGAAAATTATTTCGCACATATTTCACCATGGCTTCCACATGCCCTTTTTCATTTCCTTTCCCTGGATTACAAAACTCATAGTTGAAGCCATAATGTAACACGAACCGTTCAAATGTATTGGTGAGCTCGCGCTCCCCCTTAGCCCCTATTTTCTTTACAGCTGGCGAAAGGTTATCAAACCGTATGGTATGTGGCACGCCTCCCATATAGTGAAACATACGTTGAAGACCTTCGAGTAAACACTCTGTATTTTCCGAAGGAAAAACCTGAAAATAAAAGGTATTGCTGTATGGGAATGACATCACTAAATAGGGAAGGTCAATCACTTTCGATTGATAGATGAATGGTGCTTCCCCAAAATCTACTTGGGCAGTCCCAGGTATAGATTCAAGAGGGAGAGCTGCCTCTTCCACATACGCTTTCAATTCTTTCTTTTTTTTTGAAACATAGTCACGCACACTTCTATATGAACCTGTGAAACTATGATTTTTTACTAGCTGTGTGTACATGCGCTTGGCTGTGCGGTGGTTCTTCTTTTTCTTCTTAAGGTCTTCATTGATCCACTTCTCAATGATAGGCTTGACTGGATCCATTACCGGTGAACGGCGGGTTTGCTTCTTTTTGGACTTGAATTCTTCCTGATTGGCATACTTGCTAACTGTACGTGGATCAATCTTCATGCGTCGTCCTATATCTGCGTAGGATTCACCTTTTTGATTGGCTTCATATCTGATATAATTAATTTCAGTCACTGCTAACATCTCCTAATAGCCTCCTGTCGAACGTTGTTGGTCCAACGAGGAGTTTAAAGTTATTGGGAGTGATTGGCAAGTGA
>NZ_JBHRSA010000060.1:0-1298 GCF_042643145.1 Virgibacillus xinjiangensis | reverse complement strand
GTCGGACTCATGCCATCTAGTTTGTTTTTAATCCGTTTCTCATTGTAGTAGCTCATATAGTCTGATAGTTCCTTTTTGAACTGCTCAACACTTGTAAAATCGTTCAAATAAAGAAACTCGGATTTCATGATACCGAAGAAATTCTCGATGACGGCATTGTCAAAACAGTTTCCTCTTCGTGACATACTCTGTGTAATTCCATGTTCCTCCAGGGTTTTACGAAATTGCTTCATTTGATAGTGCCAGCCTTGATCCGAATGCATGACCAGCTGATCATTTTCATTCAAACGTGGCAAAGCCTTATCTAGCATGGCCGAAACTAAAGAGTAGGTGGGGCGTGAGTCTAGCGTGTATGCAATCAATTCACTGTTGAATAAGTCAAGGACGGCGGATAAGTATAGCTTTTCCCCGCACAATTTAAATTCAGTGATATCAGTTACCCATTTCTGATTCGGTCGGTCAGCTGAAAAGTCGCGTGATAATAGATTGGGAGCGGTTTTTCCTATTTTTCCCTTGTAGGATCGGTATTTTTTCACGCGTACCACGCTCTTCAAGCCAAGCGTGTTCATAATTCGCTGCACTTTCTTATGGTTTACCAAGTATCCGCAACTTCGCAATTCTAGGCAGATACGGCGGTACCCATAGCGCCCTTTATGTTTGTGATAAATATTGGCTATTGCCGTTTTTAATTCCGCATCAGGATCGGGTTGACCCATTTGATCAACCCAATAATAATACGTGCTTTTAGGGATCCCAGCCAGTAAGAGGAGGGTTCGCACAGGGTATTTGTGCCTTAGCTCATAGATTACTTGCGCTTTGTCTCTTTGGGTGATTTTCCCTTTTCTTGAGCTAAGGCATTCAACTTTTTTAAATACTCGTTTTCCATTCGTAAATATTCGAGTTCAGCTTTCAAATCGTCCATGGAATCATTGGAATGAGAAGATGATGGTTGCTTTTTCTTCACGGGGTACCGCTCCTTTCGCCTACACGATGTGAAGGCATCTTCACCCCCTAAGTCCCATTTCTTTTTCCACCTGCGAACCATGGAGATATCAGGGATCTTATAGAACGCTGCCGCGTCGCGGATGGATGCCCCTTCTTTTTCGATACGTTCAACTACTATCATTTTAAAGGCAGGAGTGTAGTTTGTATAGGTATCCGTAAAAGCATTAGCACCATGGTATTCAACCATTTTAACCCAGTGGCGTAGGGTAGAGTGGTCAACACCTACTTCATCAGACAGGTCACGGTAACTAATCCGCTCATCCAAATAGCGTCGGGCCACCATGTATTTAAAA
>NZ_JBHRSA010000006.1:4400-34220 GCF_042643145.1 Virgibacillus xinjiangensis | reverse complement strand
CCACCAACTAGCTAATGCGCCGCGGGCCCATCTGTAAGTGGCAGCCAAAGGCCGCCTTTCAACTTCCATCCATGTGAATGGAAGTGTTATCCGGTATTAGCCCCGGTTTCCCGGGGTTATCCCAGTCTTACAGGCAGGTTGCCCACGTGTTACTCACCCGTCCGCCGCTCGTTCCACAGGTATCACCCCCGAAGGGGATCTGCCTGCTTCTCGCGCTCGACTTGCATGTATTAGGCACGCCGCCAGCGTTCGTCCTGAGCCAAGATCAAACTCTCCAAAAAAAGTTTGGATAAGATTGACACCAATCAATCCTATCGAATGTCTTAGCTTTCGCAGGAACCAAGTTCCTGCTGTTTAATAGAAAAAACGAGTTGTTTCTTCTTGACATACTGGTTGTTTTGTTCAGTTTTCAAAGAGCAAATTGTTTCAGTCGTTTTTTGCGACTTTCATATCTTAACATCTTCACTTCAGTGTGTCAACAACTTTTTTTAAGAAGTTTTTTTGAAGCAGATGTTTTTGTGTGCCGCCTCTCAATCAGCGACTTTATTAATATAACATGCCGCTCAACTATCGTCAACAACTTTTTTAAGAAGTTTATCGGAACAGCTCTGTGTCTGTTGCATCTTGTCGATATGTTTTTTGCGACGGAATTAAATTTATCACGTGCAGATTAAAAAGTCAACAACCATTTAACATTTCTTTTACAAAACTGCGCCCCTCCCGATACAGCGGATGAACACTGTATAGGAAGAGACACAGGATTGAAAGTGCAATAGAATATCACAACCGGCATTCAGGAGAAGTCATCGTTCATTTACTACATACTTCCGATGGTAGACGCCTACACCCTTCGTGACTTCCCGCACCGTCCGGATGATATTCTTTTCCACCAGATAGGAAAGGATTGCGGCAACGTCCAGCATATAAGGCGCTATCAGCGGATGGACCTTCAGTTCTGCAAAGGACCACGGCTCCTTCTTCGACTGCATGACATCCAGCAAATGCTTGGTTGCCACCCTTGCCCGTTTGTTGATGATGAATTCGATGGCGATGACCATCAACTGGATCCTTTTTTCAATCGGTTCATGGCTCTCGATGAATTCCTCATAAAGCTTATAGGTTTCCAGGTCGATCTGTTTCACCTGGCTCCACACTGTGACCTCGGGATAGAAGCCCTCTTCAATGACCGTCAGCCTAGCGAGGTAATGCAGGGAATAGTTCATTTTCCTATAGGCCTCTTTGTGTTCGCCTATCTCGAACAATTCTTTCCCTTCCTTATACCGCTTGACCAGCTTTCCGAATTCGATAATCTTGCGCAAGTCCCTTTTCTCCGTCGGAAAACTCCGCAGTTCTTCCTTCAATTCCGTAATGAAGCCGTTCCGGTCGAAAATCTTCCTTCCATAGATCACCCACTCGATGGCCCGGCGGTAGCCGCTGGTGTCTATCCATTCACGAAGCAGGTCCTTGGTGACAATATGAAGTGCGGCTGACTTGTCATCGAATTCATAGTGTTTCACCTTCCATGGCTGTTCTGCTTCACTTACCATTATAAGAAGAATCACATCGAAGTCGTCGGTGATCGGGCTGTTCGGTTTCACTTTTTCCAGGATAATGATGCCCAATGTCGCAGGATTGCTCGCATGCTCCTGATAGATGGGCCTGAGTAATGTTTCCATCTTGTTCCCTCCATTTTCGTCATTACTGTATTCGTTACGATTACGTGAAATCCTTTTTCTGCAACAAATTTTTCACAAAAATATGCTATACTACCATTGGAATATGTTAGGAGGAACAATGATGGCTGAACAACGTTTGGTTTATTCAAACAAAATTAATAAGATACGCTCGTTTGCTTTGATATTGATTTTTGCAGGATTCATCCTGATGTATGGCGGGCTTTTGACTAGGAATATCGGATGGCTGATGACGATCTTCTTCATCCTCGGACTTCTGTCCATCCTATTCAGTGTCGTGGTATATGCATGGATCGGCACCTTGTCGACCAAAGCCGTCCAGATCATATGTCCAGATTGTGAAAAACCGACAAAAATGCTCGGGCGTGTGGATGCATGCATGCACTGCAAGCAGCCGCTGACACTGGACAAGGACTTGGAAGGCAAGGAATTCGATGAGAAATACAATTCCCGCCGTTATAAAAAGAAAGAAGAGAAACAGAACTAAAACCGCCGGCTGGCGGTTTTTTTGTTGGGTTGGGTTGGTTTCACCCTGCCTGCAGTGGGAATTTAGAGCATTCGCTCCTGTAAGGCTGATCCACTGCAGCTATTTCATTTGCCCATTGTGCCTACTCACCCCGGATGTTCCGCCAAATGAGAGAAAATGAACATCTCCACACCTGCATGGGCCTAACCATCGGTGAGAACAGATTTTTTCCAAATAAAAAAGCCAAACACAGTACGGCTGCATTTGGCTTCATCCGTTAGAAATCTGTATTAATGCTTCTGCGTCTCCACTCCTTGGCAATCCTCACACGTCCCGTAGATCTCCATCCGGTGATGGCTGACATCAAAACCGGTCACTTGCTCAGCCAATGATTCCACTTCATCGAGAGGCGGATAATGGAAATCCACAATCTTGCCGCACTCATCACAGATGATATGATAATGCTCTTCCGTGTTGCAGTCGAACCTGCTGGAGGAATCGCCATAGGTCAGTTCACGTACAAGGCCGATTTCCTTCAGCACCCGCAGGTTGTTGTATACGGTGGCCACACTCATATTCGGGAACTTTCCCTCAAGTGCTTTGTAGATTTCGTCAGCGGTCGGATGCACTAGAGCGTTCAACAGGTATTCCAGAACAGCATGCCGTTGTGGTGTGATCCGGACGCCTGATTCCTTCAGTGTATCGATTGCTTCTTTCAAGCGTTTGTCAGACACGGACAACCACCTCTCTTTCACTATATTGTGCATTTCTAATAATATTATTATATTATAATCCTTATAAATAGTTTACTCTCTATAATGGCAAGCTGTCAATATCAGTATATTTCCAAACCATTCAATTATTCCTTCATTGATCGCCTATATATCCGCCTTCAGGTTCCTTTCTTCTCCACCCAGCTGCTGGTTCACATACCTGGCGGCGACGAACAGGAAATCCGAGAGCCGGTTGATATAGGATTGGACCAATGGATTAGCGTCCTCTATGGCGACTGCCGCCCTTTCTGCACGCCTTGTCACTGTCCTTGCCGTGTGGAGTGCAGCGGAAGCACTATGGCCGGACGGCAGGATGAAGTTCTTCAATGGCGGAAGTTCTTTATCCCACTGGTCGATCTGCTTTTCCAATTCCTCGATGTGCTCCTGCTTGAGCTTCCAGGCAACCTCTTTATCACTCGGGGTGGCCAGTTCTGCCCCTACATGGAACAGGATGGTCTGGACCCTGTGCAGGACATCCACGAAATCGTCCTTGCCATCGAACTGCTTCCCATCCAGGAAACTCAATGCCAGGCCGATCATGGAATTCGCCTCATCACATGTTCCGTATGCCTCGACCCTGGCGTCATTTTTTGCCACCCTTTTACCGTAGATCAGCGACGTCTGCCCCTTGTCACCGGAGCGTGTATAGATTCTTGCCATCTTCAGTACCCCCTGTCCATATCGACGAGATTGATATAATCGTTCTTGCCATCCAGATATACCTTCAAATTCTTCTCGAAAACTTCCAATGCCCTTGTCGTATAATTCGGCGACATCCCGGCCAAATGCGGGGTGATGGTCACCCGCTCCTCTTCCCAGAAAGGATGATTCTCCGGCAGCGGCTCTTCCTCGAAGACATCGAGGATCACATGATCGATTTCCTTTTTACGGACTGCTTCGAGAAGCACTTCCTCCTTCACGGCGTCTCCCCTGCCCATGTTCAGAAAGACGGCGTGGTCCGGAAGCATTTGGAAATGTTTCTCCTTGTAAAATCCACGGGTCTCCTCCGTGCTCGGCAGGACGGATACCACGGCATCCACTTCCGGAAGCAGGTCGTCCAGCTTGCTGTTCTCATAGGTTTCATCGAAGTATTCCTTGGACCGGCCGCTCCGGGAGATGCCGATGGTTTTCATCTGGAACGCCTTCGCCAGCCTTGCCACTTCCTGCCCAATGGCACCAGTCCCAGCAATCAGCAAGGTTCTGCCAGTCATTTCCCGCATTTTCACCGAACGGTCCCAATGATGCTTGCGCTCACTCTCCGCCAATTGCTTGGCACCGCGATATACCTGCAACAGCATGGAGATGGCGTACTCCGACATCTGGATCTTATGGATGCCGCGCGCGTTCGTCACTGGGATGCCTTTATCCTTCACCGCCTGGAACGGCATTTTGTCGACCCCGGCAGAGAGCACCATCATCCACTCCAGCTTTCCTGCCCGTTCGATCATCTTTTCTTCCAATTCGCTCCCGTATGTAACAAGCACTTCTGCTTCCTCTATATACTTGTAGGTATCTTCCGTGCCCTCTGAAAAGATGATCTCCAGATCAGGGTACGTTTCTTTTAGTCTGTCCTGATGCCTCTGTGATATTTTCGCTGAAAAAAGTATCATCATTCTACCTCCCACTCCGTTTCCTCTATCCAAATTGCCGTTCGTTCAAACATCTGTATTCTGTTAGAATATTCGGTTTATATTTTCCAAAAAAACAGCCCTCCTGGGAGGAAGGCTGTCTGCCAGTACAGAACACTGCCCTAGGACAGGTTTTCCCGAATGTATTCCAACGCCTCTTCCACATGGCCTTTTACTTGGACTTTGCGGAATTCTTTGCGGAGGACTCCTTCTTTGTCGATGATGAAAGTGGACCGCTCGATGCCGTAATACTCCTTGCCGAAGTTCTTCTTCAACTTCCATACACCATAATCCTCAGCGACCTGATGTTCCTCATCTGCGAGCAGTTCGAACGGCAGATCATGTTTGTCGATGAATTTCTGATGCTTTTCGGCAGGATCCGGGCTCACACCGAGGATCACGGCATCCAGTTCACCGAAGCTTTCATGCTGGTCGCGGAAATCGCAGGCCTCGGTTGTACAGCCTGGTGTCATATCCTTCGGGTAGAAATATAGGACGATATTTTTCCCTTTATAATCGGACAGGCTCACCTGCTCCCCGTTCTGGTTGGATAGTGTAAAGTCTGGTGCTTGTTTCCCTGTTTCGACTGTCATTCATAATCCCTCCATATGTAATTTTTCTTATATCCACTATAGCATAGTTTGTCCTGTCCTTCATTCCGACCGGCTCCGCTGTTGGGATTGTACCAGTTTCAGCACGAAGGCGGCCGGGATGATATAGCCGATCAATGCCTGGATGAGCGCAATCAGCCTGCCGAGTCCGACCGGGGTTATGTCCCCATAGCCGATCGTCAGGAGGGTGACTCCGCTGAAATACATGGAGTGGATCAGGGAACCGATGACGCTCGGCTGCCGCAATTCTCCGTCTTCCACGAGGATGATGCCCTGGAAGGACAGGATGAAATAGATCAGCCCGAAGCCGAGCAAGACGGACACATAGATGATCAGGAAGGCATAGAAAATTTCCGCCGAGAACCTGCCTTCCCGCAACTCGAAAGGTGGCCGCCGTTTTCCTCCGCGGATGAACTGGAAAATGCTGATGATGATTGCTAGAAAGGTCAAAAGCAATGCGAGCCAAGGAATCATGTTCACTGCCCCCTTCTGGATGAGAGCCTGCTTCCATCTATTGTATGCTCCACCTTCTATATGCTTGTCATCTATTTTGCATTTGAGATACGATAAAAGATGGAATGCACCTATTCAGGAAGGAAATGATCATATGGATTTCACGAATTCAGAACGGCTTCATGAAGAAGCACAGGAACATATTGTCGGAGGAGTCAACTCCCCTTCACGTGCCTATAAAGGCGTGGGCGGCGGAACTCCTGTCTATATGGAACGCGGGGAAGGCGCCTATTTCTATGATGTCGATGGCAATAAGTACATTGATTATTTGGCAGCATATGGTCCGATCATCACTGGACACGGCCATCCCCACATCGCAGAGGCCATCAAGAAGGCTGCAGATACCGGTGTTTTGTACGGGACACCGACACGCCTGGAGAACCAGTTCGCCCAGATGCTGAAAGAAGCCATCCCATCCCTGGAAAAAGTCCGCTTCGTCAATTCCGGGACAGAAGCGGTCATGACGACAGTAAGGGTGGCAAGAGCCTATACGGGCCGCAACAAGATCATCAAGTTCTCCGGCTGCTACCACGGCCATTTCGATTCGGTACTCGTTGAAGCAGGATCCGGCCCGGCAACACTCGGAACTCCTGATTCAGCAGGCATCCCTGCATCCGTGGCACAAGACGTCATCACCGTACCATTCAATGACCTGGACATGTTCCAGCAGGCATTGGATAAATGGGGAGATGAAATCGCCGCCGTACTGGTCGAGCCGATCGTCGGGAATTTCGGGATCGTGGAACCGCATGAAGGCTTCCTACAGGCGGTCAATGACAAGACCCATGAAGCTGGGGCACTTGTAATCTATGATGAAGTGATCACCGGCTTCCGTTTCACCTATGGTTCCGCCCAGCAGGTGTACGGCATCGAACCGGATATGACTGCAATGGGCAAAGTCATCGGCGGCGGTCTTCCGATCGGGGCTTATGGCGGCAGGAAAGACATCATGGAACAGGTCGCACCGCTCGGGCCAGCCTATCAGGCCGGAACAATGGCCGGAAACCCGGCATCGATGGCAGCCGGTATTGCCTGCTTGGAAGTATTGCAGGAGGAAGGCACCTATGAAAAGCTCGACCGACTCGGTGAACGGCTGGAACAAGGGATTTTGGAAAAAGCCGAAAAACATCAGACCGATATCACGGTCAACCGTCTCGCTGGTGCGCTCACTGTCTACTTCGGTGTCGACAAGGTGACCAGTTATGAAGATGCAGATGCCAGTGACGGCGAGGCATTCGGCAGATTCTTCAAGCTGATGCTGGAACAGGGGATCAACCTGGCTCCGTCCAAATTTGAAGCATGGTTCCTCACAACTGGACACACGGAAGAGGATATCGAACAGACCATCCAGGCTGTCGGCCGTGCGTTTGAACAAATGAAGTAATACACCAAAAAACTCCTCCACTCATTAAGAGTGGAGGAGTTTTTTTACGTCAGCTCCGGTTCATTATCCAGATTCTGTACTTGATAGAGGTCATAATAGCTTCCTTTGCGTTTCATCAATTCATCATGAGAACCACTCTCGGCGATCTCCCCATTCTCGACCACGACGATCCGGTCGGCATGGGTGATGGTCGCGAGCCTGTGGGCCACGATGAAGGTGGTACGGTCTGATGCCAAGCGTTCCACCGCTTCCTGGATGATATGCTCACTTTCCAAGTCCAGGGCGGAAGTGGCCTCATCAAAAATCAGGATTGGCGGGTTTTTCAGGAACACGCGTGCAATGGCCACCCGCTGCTTCTGCCCACCGGAAAGCTTCACACCCCGTTCGCCGACAAGGGTGTCATATCCTTGTGGCATTTCCTCGATGAAGTCATGGGCATTTGCCGCTTTTGCCGCTGCAATCACTTCTTCATCGGTGGCATCGGGGTTGCCCATCCGGATGTTCATGGCAATGGATTCACTGAACAAAATGTTATCCTGTAAAACCATGCCGATATTATTCCTTAGTGAGCGCGCTTTTACATCGCGGATATCCAAGCCGTCCACCTTGATGGCGCCGGAAGTGACATCATAGAAGCGGGGAATCAGGCTGATCAAGGTCGATTTCCCGCCACCGCTCATTCCGACAAATGCGATGGTTTCTCCGCTCTTGACGTGAAGGCTCAAGTCCTTGAGCACCAGTTTTTCCTCGTCATCATAGCGGAAGGATATCTGGTCGAATTCTACATCCCCATTCACCCTTTTAAGTTCTTTCGCATTTTCCTTGTCGGTCACATCATACTTTTCATTGTACAACTCGAACACACGATCGATGGAAGCGATCGACTGGACAAGCACGGTGGACGAGTTGATCAGTCTGCGGAGCGGGCTGTACACCCGTTCCATATACCCGAAGAATGCCACCATAGTACCGACGGTCAAATCTCCATTGATGACGAAATAGCCGGCATAGGCGATGACAAGCAATGGCGCCAGGTCGGTTATCGTGTTAGTCACCGCAAAGGTCTTCGCATTCCAGTCGGTATGGTTCAATGCCTTTTGCAGGAAGTTATCATTTCGCTGTACGAATTGATCCTGCTCGTAATCCTCGAGCGCAAAGCTTCTGGTGACAGGCATCCCCTGCACACGTTCATGGAGATGGCCCTGCACTTCTGCCAACGCCTGGGAGCGCTCCCTCGTCAGACGGCGCAGCCTTCCATAGAAGAACTTCACCGCAAACCCGAAGAATGGGAACAGAATGATCGATACAAGCGTCAGTCCGACGTCCATCGTCAGCATGATAACAATGGCGATTGCGATGGTGATCATGTCGAGCCAAATGTTCATGAGGCCCGTAATCACGAAATTCTTCGTTTGTTCGACATCATGTATTACCCGGGAAATAATCTCCCCGGTTTTTGTCTTAGAATAGAACTTCAAGCTCAGTTTTTGTATATGATCGAAAAGCCGGTCCCGTAAATCGAACAGGATTTTATTCCCCACCCACTGGGCCAAGTACTGGCGGATATATTCCACCGGCGGCCGCAGTACGAGGAAAATCACAAACGCGATCCCCATCACCCACAGTAGTTCCGAGGTCTTCTCCGCTGCGGTCAGCTCCTCCGCGCCGATGATGTCATCAATGACATATTTCATGATCAGCGGCATGAGGAGCGGGATGCCGAATTTGACGATCCCGATCAGGATCGTCCATAGAATTTTCCACTTATATGGTTTTACATATTCCATATACTGTCTGACACTGCTCATATCGAATCTTCCTCAACATTTTGGTTTGGTCAAAAGCTGAACTCCCCCGCAGTTAAGCCGGGTGCCGGCCAACTGCACGAAGGGAGTTCCGTTTCTCTACGTATTATACTTCCTTATCTGCTAAAAAGAAAACCTTGCTACTTGAAGCAGGGTAACAAGGGAAGATGCTGATCTATTCCACAAACAGGCGCTTTCCCTCTCCGACGGCGGTTCATCTGTACGTCAGATACCGCTCATACCATTGATCGACAAAATCCGGGGAAAACGGGCCCTTCCGCTGCCGTATCCAATGCAGTAGCAAGTCCAAATTGTTATGGAGGATCTGATCCAGGACCTCCGGATAATTCATCTGCCGTCGATGTTCTTCATATTCATCTTCATCCAATAGATTATATGTCATGTCTGGAAATACTTTGACATCCAGATCATAATCGATATATTTCAAAGCCTCTTCGTCAAACACGAAAGGGGAACTGATGTTGCAGTAATAATATATGCCGTCATTCCTGAGCATCCCGATAATATTAAACCAATGCCTTGCGTGAAAATAACAGATGGCAGGCTCCCTGGTCACCCATGTCCTGCCGTCGCTCTCCGTTACCAGTGTGCGATCATTGGCTCCAATGACAATCGTGTCCGTCCCTTTCAGCACCAGACTGTTCTCCCAAACCCGGTGCAGCAGGCCATTATGCTTGTAGCTTTGTATCTTCATCTTCGTACCAGGCCTTGGAGCAACCATCCTATCTCCCTTTCTCCTTATTTATCCAAATGAATTCTATTATTACATTATAATGGTAAGCCTGTAGAAGATAAAGTATTATGCCGGGCGTGCATTGCTGGAGGATCAGTTTGCGCTCCGGCTGAATTATGGCGGGTGGTGATATGTGTGCTCTACGGCGGTGGTGCGTGCTGCCGATATGTTCAGCCTCCGGCGGATTTCCGGCGCCTGCTGCTGATATGTTCTTCCTCCGGCGGATATTCCGCGCCTGCTGCCGATTTGTTCATTCTCCGGCGGATTTCCCGCGCCTGCTGCTGATATGTACAGCCTCCGGCGGATATCCGGCGCCTGCTGCCGATATGTATATTCTCCGGCGGATTTCCCGCGCCTGCTGCCGATTTGTACATTCTCCGGCGGATATCCAGTGCCTGCTGTCGATATGTATATTCTCCGGCGGATATCCAGTGCGTGCTGCTGATATGTTCGACCTCCAGCGGATATCCGGCGCCTGCTGCTGATTTGTTCAGCCTCCGACGGATATCCGGCGCCTGCTGCCTATATGTACATTCTCCGGCGGATATCCGGCGCGTGCTGCTGATATGTGCGCTCTCCCGCGGATATCCCGCAACTACCGCCGATATACCCCCGCTCCGGCAGATACACAGCTCACTCAGCGGATAAACGCTCGCTCCCCTCCCACCACGAAAAAAGAGCTTCCCTTGGAGAGAGGGAAGCCCTTCAGTATGGCAGTTGAGGTAGGTGGTTATTTTTTGTTTTGCTGGGATTGTTGGTTCTGCTTTCTAACTTCTTGTGCGTTTGTTTCGGATGCGAACTCCGTACCGAATTTGCTTTGGCCTTTAGCGGCTTGTTGGTTCTGTTTTCTAACTTCTTGTGCGTTAGTTTCAGATGCAAATTCCGTACCGAATTGTCCTTGTCCTTGAGCAGCTTTTTGGTTCTGCTGTTTTACATGATTAATGTCAGTACCTGAAGAAGTTTTGCCAGGTTGTTTAGCCATCAATATCACCTCCGCACTAATTAATCTGTCCAGGATCCAGAGAGTTATCCACCGGAAATCCTGTTGGAAAGATATACCTTGGAGGCGATGGAAAAAACAGCGTCAAGCCTTGATAGGACGGCATTCGCAGGCGGCTGGATGGAGTACGCCCGACCAATGCCTGCCATCCTTGGACATACCCTATTCTTCATGAATATAATTGCGTATTTTTTGGTGGGAAACTGGAAAAGGATAGGACTGCAGTTTGTCCGGATCGACGAATTCCAGCCTGCCACTGTCTGAATCATCCTGGACTGTGTCGGCAGTAAATACTTCCATATCCCATATCAAATGGGAGAAGACATGGTTTAATTCCCCTTTTTTCCCGCCAATCCGGACAGCGATGCCATATTCATCATAGAACCAATTCCCGGCATGGTCCTCACCGACTTCTTCAATCGGAATCATCGGGAACTGCCATAAATTTCCAAGCAACCCTTGTTCCGGACGTTTTTCAATGGCATATTGTCCATTTTCGTTCTCAAGCAACAAAACAACATAGCGGATCTTCTTTTGTTTTTTCGCTTTCTTTTTTATAGGCAGCTGTTCTTCTACACCAGCTGCGAATGCCTGGCAATGCTCTTGTACTGGGCACAGCAGGCATGCCGGAGATGTCGGGGTGCAGATGCTTGCGCCAAGGTCCATGATTGCCTGGTTGAAAGAAGAAGGGTCGTCATGCGAGATGATTTCCCGGAGATGGTCCTCGAACAGCTTTTTCGTCTTTTGCTTGGCAATATCTTCCTCAATGCGGAGCACTCTGGAAAATACGCGCATGACATTGCCATCGACGGCCGGTTCCGGCTGGTCATAGGCAATGGAGAGGATCGCCCCCTTCGTATACGGGCCGACACCTTTTAAGGACCCCAACTCTTTCGGATTGTCTGGAACTTTCCCTCCATATTCTGAGACGACTTCCCGAACAGCGTTTTGCAGGTTCCTTGCACGGGAATAGTATCCAAGACCTTCCCATGCTTTCAGCACCTCCTGCTGTTCTGCCTCGGCAAGTGCGTAGACAGTGGGGAATTTTTCGAGGAAATGGTGAAAATAAGGGATGACGGTATCGACCTTTGTCTGTTGCAGCATGATTTCCGAGACCCATACCTTATATGGATCCTGATCTTCCCTCCAAGGGAGATTCCGTTTATTTTCATCATACCAGCGGAGCAAGTCTTGCTGGAATGCAGGTATGTTCAATGAATCGACAGATGTTTCAGTCATAATAGCACTTCCTTTATGATACAATAAGCTAAAATACAACATGATGTACAAGGGAACAAGGAGGCTTTCCCTATGGATACAGGAACACATATCGTCATGGGGATAGCACTGGGAGGATTGGCGACACTGGATCCTGTCGTCCAGAATGACCCGGCCCTGTCCAGCGCTGTCCTTGTCGGAACCATCGTAGGTTCCCATGCGCCTGATTTCGATACGGTATTCAAACTGAAAAACAACGCGACCTATATCAGACACCATCGCGGGGCTTCCCATTCTGTTCCGGCAGTTATCCTATGGGGACTATTGGTCTCCGGAGCCATCTACTTGTTCGTTCCGGAAGTAAGCTATCTCCATTTATGGATATGGACAGCCCTCGCCGTTGTGATCCATGTCTTCGTCGATATCTTCAATGCATATGGCACCCAGGCATATCGGCCGTTCAGCCGAAAATGGGTGGCCCATGGTTTCATCAACACGTTTGATCCATATATCTTCGTCCTGCATGTTGCAGGCATCGGTGCCTGGGCGCTCGGTGCCAATCCAGGCTTCACCTGGGTATTGATGTATGCGGTGATGCTACTATATTACATCAAGCGGTATATGGACAAAAGGGAAATCGTCCGGAAAATAAAGGAATACTTCCCAGAGACGGAGAAAGTGGCGACATCACCGACCATCAAACAGAACTATTGGCGGGTAGCCATCACGACCAAGGAAAAGTACTATGTCGGCACCGTTGAACACCGGCATATCGAAATTGTCGATGAATTCGACCGTGAGCCGCTTCCCGACAGCGAAATTATGGAAGTGGCCCTGACGGACAAGAATATCCAGGCATTCCTTAATTTCTCCCCGGTATACAACTGGGAAATCAGGGATTTCGATGACTTTACCGAAGTCCGCTTGACCGACCTGCGTTATCGGTCTAAAGGGTATTATCCCTTCAATGCGGTCGTGCAAATTG
This sequence comes from Virgibacillus xinjiangensis, assembly GCF_042643145.1. Lineage (NCBI taxonomy): Bacteria > Bacillati > Bacillota > Bacilli > Caryophanales > Bacillaceae > Virgibacillus > Virgibacillus xinjiangensis. The sequence continues at coordinate 21,389 of NZ_JBHRSA010000006.1, read as the reverse complement.
ACGACAATATGCGGATCATGAGCTCGTATACGGGATGGATTTTCTCCGAACAGAAGCTTCAGAGCAAGCTGTTCGTCCATGAAGATCCAATATAAAACAGCAGGTCCTGGACCTGCTGTTTTGTATTATCCGTCCACTTCATCCCCGAGCAGGGAAATCGGTATCGCTTCCTCTTTTTCCTGTGTTTCACCAAGTAAACCAACCCGGTGTCCCCAAGCGAATACGCCGTTCACATAATTCACTTTAAAGGAATAACCGGGCTCCATCTTGAATTTGTATGTATGCTCAGCCTGGAAATCTTCTGGGTTCATGGTGTAGGCAATGGCCACCTGCATCTTGCGCTCATTGACGGCCACTTCCGATACATTCCCCAACTGTTCCGCTTTCTGTGCCTTTTCCTTCAGCCGGCCGATTTCGGCATGCAGCTGTTCAATCGAATAATCGCTGTATCTATAATTCATGTCAGTCCCCCCTATTGACCATTTTACCAATTGTCCACGGGAAATGGAACACAGCTATTCCCTGCTCTCCAAAAATTTCTGAATCTGATCCATCGGGAACCCCTTCCGGAACAGCCCCTCTTTCACCTTGTTCATCAGGGCATACCCTTCATGCTTCATCTGGTGTTTCCGCATCAGCTTTTCCCCCTGATAGACAAGTGCTTCCCATTCGGCATCTTCATCCTTCTCTTCCTGGATATCGGCAAAAGCTTCCTTGACCACATCCTGGGTGAATCCCTTCTGCATCAAAGAGGCCTGCAGGTTCTGCACCTGTTTGCGGAAAGAGTCTTTCTTCTTTTGCGAGAGCTTTTTATCGATCAACTTCCGTATTTTTTCATATTGCACTTCGTAGGGATACCCTTCGACCGCTTCTGCTGCAATAGCGGCAGCCACCCCTTTTTCCATCAATTCCTTCTTGATAAGGGACGGTCCTTTGGAAGATGTGTTCATCCGGGTGCGGACAAACATCTCGGCAAACTGACGGTCATCCACCAAGTTTTCTTTCTCCAGCCTGCCCATGATCTGTTCGACCTGTTCAGGCTCTACCTCTTTTTTCACCAGATAGTCACGGATTTCTTTTTTTGTGCGCATTCTATAGCTTAAAAAGTGGATAGCCTGGGTATATACTTTATGTACCGTATCTTTTTGGATCAAGGTGTCTACCATGGAATTATCCAGTTCGAGGCCTTTGCGAAGCCTGTATTCAATCAAAAGTGCCTCATCGACACTGAACCCGTATGATTCTCCATGGCCATCATCCAGAAAGATATTATAACGATTCTTACTTTTTTTCTGTGTAGTGATCCGGGCAATTTTTTTCAACGTATCTCACCCCTTTCCCTTTATAATAGCAGAACGTCTGCCGTGTGCCTATATTCCCTGGACACACCGGCCCAATGAAATTTATTGCCCGGTCACTACCGTAAGAATCGCTTCATGTGCATATACTATCGACAGAGACATATGAAAAGGTGGGAAATCGGATGAATATACTGATCACCGGCGGGACCGGATTCCTTGGCTCAAGCCTTGCAGCCTCTTTGACACAAAAAGGGCATCAGCTATACATACTCACACGAACGCCGGATAACCATGAGGATACAGATAAAACGACCTATATTGGCTATGACCGGCAGGCGGAGAGCCTTCCCGCCATCGATGCGGTGATCAACCTCGCCGGTGAATCCCTGTTCGGCTATTGGACGGAAAAGAAGAAACAGACCATCAAGGACAGCCGTCTGGAAATCACAAGACATCTGATTGATTTGCTGCGGCAAATGAAGCAGAAGCCTGCCGTGTTCATTAGCGGATCGGCTGTCGGTTATTACGGCATGAGCGAGGAATTGATTTTCACCGAAGCGACCGAGGATCCTGGAAACGGATTTCTTGCAGAGGTCTGCACGAAATGGGAAGCGGCCGCTTCTCAGGCAAAATCCCTCGGCATCCGCACTGTCTATGCCCGCTTCGGTGTCATCCTTGGAAAAGAAGGCGGTGCCCTGCCATTGATGAGTCTTCCTGTGAAACTATTCGCCGGGGGTAAAATCGGCAGTGGGGAACAATGGATGTCGTGGATTCATCTGCAGGATGCCGTTGACCTCATGGAATTCTGCCTGTTCACTCCGAGTGTGGAGGGGCCGGTGAATTTCACGGCACCGAGTCCGAGAAGGAACAAGGACTTCACTCGAATATTGGCACAGGTGCTCAAACGCCCGTACTGGCTCCCTGCCCCCACCCTCTTGATGGTGGCAGTTCTCGGGGAAATGAGCCAGCTGATCCGCAAAGGGCAGTATGTTTATCCGGAAAAAGCGTTGCACCGTGGCTTCACCTTTACTTTCCCCCGTCCAAAGGAAGCATTGGAGGATATTAGACCTTAATCTAAATGCTTCACTGACTAATGATTTGATAATTTGCTCCGCTTTAGACGGTGTGTCTTTCTAAAATTCGACTACCTATAGATTTTGGTTCTATCTAAGAAGAGTTTCACTTCACTAAAGGATGCTGCACAGTACCAGAAATGATGAGAACTGCCGCCGCTGCGACAAAAATACATCGCTTTCCGTGGGCACGGCCTTTGTCTTAGCTGAAAAGCACTTCTTCCAGGGGCCTGCGGACGCGTGCTGTTCCAAATGAGTATGGAGATATAGCCATGGCGATTTTCCGTGCGTCGCTTGCTTAACCTCATGAGAACTGCCGCCCTGCGACAAAATACTTCGCTTTCCGTGGGCACGGCCTCAGTCTCCTCAGAAGAAAAGCACTTCTTCCGGGGCCTTCAGACTCGTGCTGTTCCCACAGGAGTCTACGTATTTTGTCTACGCTATGTGAATCGACCAGAATTTCGAATGGCGGTGGATTAATGGCCTTTTTCTTACTAAATTTACCCGGCTTACAATGAATACTACTATTCCTCACAGCAACAGACATCAGTAGAATTGTAACCACCTCAACCAGCGGAGGAGATCCACGGAGGCTCACGGGACACCCGCGGAAAGCGTAGTGGAATTCCCGCAGCGGTGTATCCGGCACACACATGGGGCCACGCGGAAAGGAAATAGCATATCCACAGCGTTATATCGCGCACCTACAAAAACACAAAAAATATTTCCAACCATAGCACCAATCTGCCCCAACCAGCATATCTTCTAAAAGAATAAAAATTCCATAGGGAAGGCAAATGGTGCGCCACCAGCCACGGCTGGTTCTAGTGGGTTCGATTCCCACCCCGGATTTTTGTTGAATGCCAACTAAAAATTCGCGGGTAGGGACGGACACACTGGATTTCCCTGTGGAAATACAGCATACCCTCCTGCCCTGCGCCAAGGAGGGTATTTCGATGCTTAAAATGCGTGACCTGCATGAAGTGCCAGTACTGTTCGAACTGATGTCCCATCCAGAGGTATTCCCCTTTGTCCGAGAAAAAGCACATACCATGGATGAATGCTATTTCCTCACGAGAAAAATCATCGAAGCAGAAGCGAACAATGAAGCGATCTCCCGAACGATCCTGGATGAGCAGCTCCATCCCATCGGGACCATCGGCTTATATGATATGGAGGAGAATCACGGGTTTCTGGCGACCTGGATCGGCAAACCCTTCTTCGGCAAAGGATTCAACCAGCGCGCGAAAACCCAGTTTCTTGACGAGGTTTTCTGCACCAAGGGAATGGACGGTGTCTTCATGAAAGTCCGCACATCCAATACCCGCTCCATAAAAGCCGTGCTCAAACTGCCCTATGCCACTTTGGCGAACGAATGGTATCCACAAGTATACCGGGACATCAACCAATCGGGATCCGTTTATGACCTCTTTGTCATCACTAAGGACCACTACCTCTCCTATCAGCAATTTTCCCGTCCAGCTGAGACAGATGAAGAAGAAGTTTCCTAGGATAAGTATACGAATCGGACGATATGCTCATCCTATCAATAAAGTGAGGGATGCAGTATGAAAGCAAAACCTAAACAGGTCCATCAGCTCAACTCCCTGTCCAAAACACAGGAAGTGAACTACCAAAGAGAGTTCAAGCGTGCGGACCGAGCATACCAGGCAACATCCATGAAAGGGAAGCGGAGCTGAAAAAGGCTCCCGCTCCCTTTTATCCACAGTCATCCACAAAATGTTAGTAACTCCATAAACACCCGCCACATTAACCCTCTTTATAAACAAGCAATTGTGCATAACATCCACAACCTCCTGTGGATAATGTTGATAACTCCTGAAAATACTGTCTTCATTTAGTTCTATCTGTTTATAACTCTGTGCATAACCAAATGAACAAGAAATCGGGTCCTTCCCGATTTTTTTTGTGTTTCAGGGAACCTTCTGTTACAGCGGTCCGTATAAGGGAATAGAGAGGAATGAGGTGAACATCTATGGACATGTTGAACGATATAAATCTAGCGGTTATCGCCCCTTTGCTCGTAATCCAAGGGATCCTGCTGATCGTGGCATTGATTGACTGGGCAAAAGCAGAAAAAACGAATGGGCCGAAATGGATGTGGTTCTTCCTTATCGTATTTGTGAATATCATTGGCCCTGTACTATATTTCCTTTTTGGAAGGAGCAAAGACTGAATGGCATTGCTGACCGTTTCAAACCTATCAAAAAACTATGAAGGAAATCCGGCTGTCCGTCAGGTGAGTTTCTCTTTCCATCCGGGGACATGTACAGCTTTGATCGGTCCGAACGGTGCGGGGAAAACAACCATCCTCCGCACATTGGCCGGACTGCTGAAGCCGTCGAAAGGAGAAATTTCCTTCTCCGGCATGGAAAAGAACCAGGATATCAGGGAGCATATCGGCTACCTTCCACAGTACCCATCCTTCCATGGCTGGATGACGGGCAAAGAATTTCTTGTCCACGCAGGCAGGCTAGCCCGCCTTACCAAAAAGGAAGCAGAACAACGGGCAGATGATCTGCTGCACAAAGTAGGCATCGCCGAAGCTAAAGACAAATCCATCAGCAAATATTCCGGAGGCATGAAACAGCGCCTCGGCATTGCTCAGGCCATTATCCACAAACCTAAGCTGCTGATGCTTGATGAACCCGTCTCTTCCCTGGACCCGCTCGGCCGCAGGGAAGTTCTGACCTTGATGGAGGAATTGAAGCAGGAAATGGCCATCCTGTTTTCCACTCATATTCTGAGTGATGCTGAAGAGGTAAGTGACAGACTGCTGCTCCTAAAGGATGGCGTCTTGGTAGAAGATGGCACGATGACGGAACTGCGCCAGAAATACCAGACCTCACGGATATCGATGCAGATTGAAGGGGATATGACTGGCTATTTGCATGAATTGGAAAGTATTCCAGAGGTGAAAGATTGTCATGCGGAGAAGGATAGCATAACGATCATTTGTGAAGATGTAGAGACAGCAAGAAGGAATATACTGCTGAAGGCAGCACAGGAAGACTGGCCGGTCACCGGCTTCTCGATCAACCAGGTGTCACTGGAAGAAATGTTCATGAAGGCGGTGAAAACATGAGCCAATGGCTGACCCTGTTTCAGAAGGAAATGCTGGAAAACTGGCGGAACAAGAAATGGATTTGGGTGCCTCTGGTCATCCTATTAATTGCCGTCATGGACCCTATCACGAATTATTATATGCCGGTGATCATCGAATCCGTCGGCGGACTGCCGGAAGGTGCTTCTATCCAGCTGCCTGAATACACCCCGCCCGATGTCGTATTGATGAGCCTCGGCCAGCTCAGCAGTCTGGGTGTGCTCGTCCTGGTACTGATGTCCATGGGTGCCATTTCAGGGGAAAGAAAGAGCGGCATTGCGGAGATGGTTCTCGTCAAGCCTGTATCCCACCTTTCCTATATTACGGCAAAATGGGCATCCCTCCTGTTATTGGTATGGACATCTCTATTTCTCGGTATGCTGGCAAGCTGGTATTATATCAATATTCTTTTCGGCAGTTTGGCATGGACGGACTTCTTGCTGATTGTCTTCTTCTATGGCCTGTGGCTCACCCTGGTGATCAGTCTGTCCATCTTCTATAACAGCCTGCTCAAGACACCGGGACTGGTAGCAGCCTGCACCATTCTGACGATCATGCTGATGAGCCTCATCACCCGCATTTTTGAAACGTATCTGACCTGGAGTCCGAGCCGGATGACGAGCCATATCCATGACATGCTGGTAACTGGTGATGTCACATCTGACCTCCTGTTGACAGGACTCATCACCATAACCGTCTGTGCAGCACTACTGGCTGGCTCAATAGCCGCCTTCCGGACGAGAGAGTTGGCGGAATGAATACCTTTGTTCAAAAAATAAGGACTGGAGCCATCATGGCCCCAGTCTTTATTTTGCATTGACAATGGTGATCCTGCGCAGCAGCAGATAGGAGATCAGATATAGCGTACAACCAATTCCCAGCAGCTGATAGAAAAAGACTGCTTCCAATCCGGTGAAAATGTCGACGACACTGTCGATCAGCCAACCATCCGCGACACCAATCAGGACGACGAGGAACAGCACTCCCACACTTGCTCCTCCTCCCGCCAGACCAAATCGGAAAAACAATAGTCCGAGCAGAAACATGCCGGACAACAGCAGCAACATGATGGAGGAATCAATCAAGACGCGGGTGAAAAACGTATCTTCCAGGAAATATGCTGCATGGAGAAAAGAGAATGTCTCCAACCCGACACCCTCCGTCAACCATAGCACCAGCTCATGCAGGATATTGGCTGCGAGTCCCATAATCAGGGAGAGACCCAGGAAGAATAATCCTATACTTACGAACAAACTCTTTCTTGTTGCACCCATGCGGATGGCGAATGGCACCGATTCTTTCACCGTCAAAAACCCGAGAATCGCGCAGTAGATATAGATCGGCCCGGTAAGACTGAAGGACATGAAGCCATCATCCACCCGGGTGAGAAACCATGCGAAAGCGAGAGAGATCACGAGAATTCCCAGTAGAATGGTCCAAAAGACCATCAACGAGTGCCGGACATCTGCCATAAAGAAATATAATAGGCCTTGCGTCTGTTTCTTCATATTACGCACCCTTCCTTCCATCCGTCAGATAAATCATCAGCTCTTGGATTGGAACACTTTCCACTTGCAGCCCAGACTCCCTGGCTTCCTTCATCGAACTGTACACATAGGCCGTCATCATGCCTGCGAATGTTTTTTTCTCGATCACTTCTTTTCCCTTTAGAAAATATTCCACTTGTTCCACAGCACCCGACACGGTACATACATTTTCCCTCAAAAACTCCGCTTCCCTCTGCAATGCCAGAGACCCCTCCTGCAGAATCAAAACTTCCTCAAACAACAGGCTCACCTCGTCGATCAAGTGTGTAGAAAGAATGATCGTCCGTTCATCCGCTTCATATGTCTCCAGCAGCAGCTCGTAGAATTTCTTCCTGGCTGCGACATCGAGCCCGATATATGGCTCATCGAAAATAGTGACCGGTGCTTTGCTGGCCAGACCTGTTATGATGCCAAGTGCCGATTCCATTCCTTTTGACAGGGATTTGACTGCTGCATTTGCAGGAAGCCCGAAACTTTTCACAAGATTTCCGGCCAGCTCTTCATCCCATCCCGGGTAGAAAAAGGCGAAAAGCTTGAGCACCTGTTTGACCTTCAAATCCTTTTTGAAATTGTTCCCCTCTTTAATGAGGCAGATCGATTCGGTAATCCTCCGGTTGTCAAAAGGGTCTTCTCCATCGACACGTATACTCCCGCTGGTGGCGAGGATATTCCCTGCCAGGATATCCATGAAGGTCGTCTTTCCGGCGCCATTCCTGCCCAACAGCCCATAAATCTTCGGTTCCTCCAAGGTGAATGATACATCCTTGAGTGCATATTCCCCCTTGTACTTCTTCGATAAATTTTCCACTTCAATCTTCATTAATCGTGTCCTCCCTCTCCACCATTTCTAGTAAATCCGCTTTACTGATGTTCAATTTTTCGGCTTCATTCTTCAAGGGCAGCATATACCTGACATAGAATGTTTCTTGCCGTTTCTGGATCAGTATCTCCTTGGCATCTTCCGTGACGAACATCCCGACACCCCTCCGCTTATACAGGACTCCTTCTGTTACCAGTTCATTGATCCCTTTGGCAGCTGTCGCCGGATTGATTTGGAAGTATGAAGCAAATTCATTGGTGGATGGAGCTTTGTCTTCCGCTTTAAGACTCCCATCGAGGATGGTATCTTCCAGCTGCTCCTTGATCTGCAGGTAAATTGGTTTACTTTCATCCAGTTTATTAATCATGTCAGCGCCCCGCTATCTTCATTGGTTCATTAGTTATGTAACTAACCATATAACCTTTCGCTCCATTTGTCAATATAATTCTGACAAATAAAAAAGAGCCACCTCCTAAGAAATGGCTCTTTACCTGATGGGACACGGAACACTCAACCGGCTTCCCTGTCCAGATTATAGAATGGATTCCGTTCAGGCAGAAGAAAATAGTCCTCTCCATTGGTAGTGATGACCACATCTCCGAACATGGCTGTTGAATAAATATCAGCATCCACTTTATGGAGGTTGCTGATGACCCGGTCCACCGGATGACCGAAGTCATTCTCGACATGATAGGTGAGAATGGCTGCCTGTGGATTCACTTTTTTGAGGAAGGCCAACGAGCTGCTGGTCTTGGAGCCGTGATGTGCCACCTTCATGATTTCCGCTTCCACATTTTCCTTCAGCAGACTCTTTTCCTGGGATTTCTCCACATCACTCGTCAACAGGAAATCGATTTTGCCATAAGTGATCTTCAGGACAATGGATGACTGATTATTACTTTTAAACCCTGAATGACTATTAAGCACACGGATATCAAGCTTCGAGTCAAGCTGCACTTCATCCCCTTGCTTGGCAATGGTCACTGGGATATCATGCTTCCTGACGGTACGGATATATTTAGCATAGGTCTTCGTCGTATGGAGCTTCCCCGAGTCCAATATTTTCTTCACCTTGACCGAATTGATCACCTTGGGGAGCCCGCCGATATGATCGATATCAGGATGGGTGGCAACCAACAGATCGATTTCACTGACCTGCTGCTCCTTCAGATAAGACGTCACCTTCTCCCCCGCATCCGGCGGGCCCGCATCAATCAAAATAGTCTTATCAGAAGGGGTCTGGATAAGGATGCTGTCACCCTGGCCCACATCAATGAAGTGGACAAGCATCTCAGGCATCCGCTCCCCCTGAATGGGAGATGGAGCCAATAGGAACAATAAACAGAAAATAAATACCGGCAGTCGTTTCTTCCGCTTATTCATGGTTAAAACATCCTTTACATAAGATGCCTTTATTTTTTACAGAACCACGGATAAATATTAATCAGATTGCTGCTGATTTATTTTCTCTCCGGATGATATCCTGCACCTTCCGCCGATTTCACGATTCTCCTGCCGATATACCAGCACAGCGGCGGATATTCCCGCGCTCCTGCCGATTCCCTGCGTATGCTGCTGATTTATTTCCTCTCCGGATGATATCCCGCATCTCCCGCCGATTTCACTGCTCTCCTGCCGATATACCAGCACAGCGGCGGATATTCCCGCGATCCTGCCGATTCCTTGCGTGTGCTGCTGATTTATTTTCTCTCCGGATGATATCCTGCATCTCCCGCCGATTTCACTGCTCTCCTGCCGATATACCAGCACAGCGGCGGATATTCCCGCGCTCCTGTCGATTCCCTGCGTATGCTGCTGATTTATTTTCTCTCCGGATGATATCCTGCATCTCCCGCCGATTTCACGATTCTCCTGGCGATATACCAGCACAGCGGCAGATATTCCCGCGCTCCTGCCGATTATCTGCATGTGCTGCTGATTTTCAACCGCTCCGGCGGATACCTCGCAAAGCTCCCAACGCAAAAATCCCGCCGGCTCACTGCCGACGGGATTTTCAATCATTTTTATGCATTTACCACTTTGATTTCTTCATCGATGACATCGACTTTTACGTTTTCCACTTCAGCTTCATCCAGGATCAGATCTGTGAGCTGGTCTTCCACTTTATCTTGGATGACCCGGCGCAGCGGACGAGCGCCGAAGCGTTTATCATAGCCGAGTTTGACCAATTCGTGCTTAGCTTCCTCCGTAATGGTGATCTGGATGTTATTTTCTTCGATGTTCTCTTGAAGTTCTTGAAGCATAAGATCGATAATTTCCATCAGGTCTTTTTCAGACAGTTCGTTGAAGTTGATGATGGAATCGAAACGGTTCAGGAACTCCGGCTTGAAGTAGTCGCTCAGGTTTTCCAAGTTGGATACCGCATCATGTGCATCCTTGTTGAAGCCTACATTGACTGTTTTCACACCGGTTCCGGCATTGCTTGTCATGATGATGACAGTGTCTTTGAAGCTCACATTCCGGCCATGGGAATCTGTCAGATGGCCGTCTTCCATGATTTGCAGGAACATGTTCTGCACATCTGGGTGGGCTTTCTCGATTTCATCCAACAGCAGGATAGAGTACGGGTTGCGGCGGACTTTCTCTGTAAGCTGTCCTGCTTCCTCATGTCCTACATATCCTGGTGGTGAACCGATGATTTTGGACACGGCGTGTTTTTCCATATATTCACTCATATCGAGGCGGATCATGGAATCACGGGAACCGAATAGTTCCTCTGCCAGTGCTTTGGTCAATTCTGTTTTACCTACACCGGTCGGTCCGACAAACAGGAAGGAACCGATTGGGCGGTGCTTGGATTTCAGTCCGGCACGGCTGCGGCGAACGGCTTTTGCCACTTTATTGACTGCTTCCTGTTGACCGATGACTTTGGTGCTCAGCTGTTCCGCGAGGTTCTTCATTTTTTCCTGTTCATCCGCTTGAAGCTTCGTGACAGGAATACCTGTTTTTTCTTCTACAATCAATTGGATATCGGAAATATCTACATCGATGACCTGCTCTTTATCTTTCGCTTTTTCCAGTTGTTTTTGCAGCTGGATTTCCTGATATCTCAGGTTGGCTGCTTTTTCGTAGTCTTCCCGTTCTGCTGCTTCTTCCTTTTCCCTGACGATTTCATCCAAGTGCTGCTGGATGGAATGGGAATCTTTTTCCGCATTGGACAGGTTCAGCCGGGAACCGACTTCGTCCATCAGATCGATGGCTTTGTCCGGCAGGAAACGATCCTGGATATAACGGTCGGACAGCTGAACGAACGCTTCGACCGCTTCATCGGAATAACGAACTTCATGGAAAGCTTCATAACGGTCTTTGATGCCTTGCAGAATTTGAATAGCCTCTTCTTTTGTCGGCTCTTTGACAATAATCGGCTGCAGACGTCGTTCAAGTGCCGCATCCTTTTCGATTTGACGGTATTCTTTCAACGTTGTCGCACCAATGATTTGCAGTTCACCCCGGGCCAGTGCCGGTTTCAGGATATTGCCTGCATCCATTTGGGAGCTCTCTGCTGAACCAGCGCCAACCAGCAGATGGATTTCGTCAATGAACAGAATGACATCCTGTCTTTGCTGCAGCTCACTGATCAGCTGTTTCATCCGTTCTTCAAATTGACCGCGCATGCTGGTATTGGCAACAAGGGATGCTACATCCAGTACATAGATCTCCTTGTTCATCAGCTTGGCAGGTACGCCGCCTTCTACGATCTTCAATGCAAGACCTTCAGCGATCGCTGTTTTACCTACACCTGGTTCCCCGATCAGGACCGGGTTGTTTTTGTTTCTTCTGTTCAATGTTTCGGTGACACGCTTCACTTCCTGATCGCGCCCAATTACCGGATCGATCTGACCGGATCTTGCTTGATCAGTAACGTTCTTGCCTAATTGGTCAAGCAGACCATTTCCTTTATTTCCTTGTCTTTGTTTTGTTTTGGTACCCGTCTGATTCCCTCCATTGCCTTGGGAAAAATTGTTGGCGAAGGAATTATCCGCGTTTCCAAAAGGAGACTGGGAAAAGAAATCCCCGGAATTACTCATCATTTTACCTTGGATCTCCTCAAAACATTCATGACAAAGATGCAGTTGCATTTTTTGATTGTTGATGTTCATCGCCAAGTTCACGTTCGCTTGGTTAATTCCACAATTTTGGCATTGCATCCTTCATTCCTCCTATATATGATCAATTTTATTTAAGCAGGTAACCTGCTGACTTTGTAACTTTGACTTTGACTATCTTTGACCTTAACTGTAGTATAAGGCATTTTCCTCAGTAGATTCAAGTCTTTTGCTTGTTCCACCATTTCTTGAAGGTCATGGGTGTTTTGAACAATATTTGACTTTGACTATCTTTGACCTTTGACTATATTATATACTGACCTTTTTTGACTTTCAAGTACTTTTGCCTAATTTTTTTCTGCATTTGGTCTGAAAGTGCCCTCTCCTACTCCCAATCAATCTTTGCAAATAAGCGCTATATACCGCTGCGGATATGCCACTGCGCTTTCCGTGTACTCTCACCAGCCACCTTGTCGTCTCTCCTCCGAAGTCTCCGTGGATTTCCTCCGCTAGTTGAGATGCTATGCTGACAAGACTATACCCAGCACGACTGTATGATGAAACTGCACCCAGCGAAGACAAAATACGTAGACTCCAGTGGGAACAGCACGAGTCTGAAGGCCCCTGAAGAAGTGCCCTTCTTCTGAGGAGACTGAAGCCGTGCCCACGGAAAGCGAAGTAATTTGTCGCAGCGGTAGCAGGCGGCAGTCCTTATCATTTCTATAAAGTTAGGATCAAAAAAGAGAACAGCTTTATATACACTGTTCCCTTTTCTACATATATTAACGCTTCATTTCTTCTTTTTCCCGCAATTCAATTCGGCGGATTTTGCCTGATGCGGTTTTCGGCAGGTCGTCGACAAACTCGATTTCCCGCGGATATTTATATGGTGCTGTCACCTGTTTGACGTGATCCTGCAATTCTTTGACCAAATCCTGTTCGTCCTGATTCACATTCTGCTTCAGTACCACGAATGCTTTTACAATGTTGCCACGCACCTCATGCGGGCTTGCTACAACGGCGCACTCTTTGACATATGGATGTTTGACCAAAGCGTCTTCCACCTCAAAAGGCCCGATCGTATAACCGGAACTGATGATGATGTCATCCTTGCGTCCCTCAAACCAGTAATAACCGTCCTCGTCTTTTCTGGCCTGGTCTCCAGTAATGTAATAGTCGCCTATTATGGTTTTTTTCGTCCGTTCCTTATCTTTATAGTATTCACGGAAAAGCGCCGGGCTGTCCACTTTCACAGCGATATCACCGACTTTATTGGCAGGAACTGGTTTTCCGTTTTCATCAATGATGTCCACTTCGTTGCCTGGCGTCGGTTTCCCCATCGATCCCGGACGGACTTCGGTATCTTTCATCACACCGAGCAGCAGCGTATTTTCCGTCTGACCATAGCCGTCCCGGACAGTCAAGTTGAAATGGCGCCGGAACGTGTCGATCACTTCCATATTCAACGGCTCACCCGCGGACACGGCACTATGCAGAGCCGGCAGTTGATAATCCTCCAAATTGTCCACTTTGGCCATCAGGCGGTATTCCGTTGGTGTGCAGCACAGCACATTGATATCATTCTCTGCAAGCAGACTCAGATACTTCTCCGGGTCAAATCTTCCATTATAGATGAACCCGGTGGCACCTGAACCGAGTACGGACAGGAATGGGCTCCATATCCATTTCTGCCAGCCTGGACCTGCTGTTGCCCAGACTATGTCCCCTTCCTCAATGGACAACCAGTTTTTCGGCGCTGTCTGCAGATGGGCGAATCCCCATCCATGGGTATGTACTACGCCTTTTGGATTACCGGTCGTTCCGGATGTATATGGAAGGAAGGCAATATCGTCCTTCGCGGTCGGAACCATCTCCAATTGGTCGGACGCCCCTTGTTTCAAGCCATCCAGTTGATGCCATCCATCCGCCGATCCGCCGACGACAAATTTCTTCAGCTGCCGATACTCTTGGATATCCTCGAACTGGTCGGTGAACGGATAATAACTGACAATACCTTTCACCTCCCCATGACTGATCCGGTACTGGAGATCCTTTGTCTTCAGCATCTCGGAAGAAGGAAGGAGCACAATACCTGTTTTCAATGCGGCTAGATAAACTTCATAGGTCTCGATCAGACGAGGCATCATGACGAGGAGCTTGTCCCCTTTTTCCAACCCCATTTCCTGAAACACATTTCCGATCCGGTTGGCGTTTTTCACCAACTCTCCATATGTAGCCTCTCTTTTTGCTCCGGTGTCGTCCTGCCAGATCAGCGCCTTCCTGTCCGCCTCTGCTGCATAACGTTCCACTTCCATGGCAATGTTATATTCCTGTGGTGCAATCAAGTCTTCCCTTTTCATCAAAACCCTCCCTGCAGTTTGCCTTATTATATCAAATGTTTCGAAACTTTATAAAGACGCATGACCGTCGGTTGGAGCCAATTGTTTCGGTAAAACGCATACATTCTTTTTTAAAAAATGAAAAAGCAGACGCTGAACGCCTGCTGCAAGTAGTTATATCATACTTTCCCCTCTTGTCTGAGATTTCCTGATATTCCCTGCCGTTTATCCTAAAATCCATAGATGGATGGAGGGAGATGGTCCTTGATGACAAGGTCGTCCAGACTTTTGAATGTATATCCCTGTTTCTTCAATTCTTTGATCAAGTGTTCCAATGCCTCGGCGTTATCCGAGGACACCGTATGCAGCAGAGCAATCGCACCCGGATGAATTTGGTCCATCACTTGTTCGAAGGCATATTCCCATCCCTTCTGCTTGCTGGTCTCCCAATCCACAAAGGCAAGTGACCAAAAGACATGGATATACCCTAATTCACTGGTCCATTTCAGGGTCTGTTCATTGAAAATTCCGCGTGGCGGGCGAAGGTACTTCAATTCTTTCTGGTCGGAAACCTCAGCCACCGCCTCTTCCAATGTCTCCAACTCTTCCTTGATGGAATCTTTGGAGATCGTAGAGAAGTCGGGGTGATGGTAGGAGTGGTTGCCGATGATATGACCTTCATCTACCATCCGCTTGATCAGTTCGGGCTCACTGTCCACATAGTGGCCGGTGACAAAGAACGTTGCAGGAACCTCTTCTTTTTTCAACACATCAAGAATCTCTCCGGTATACCCAGCTTCATATCCGTTATCAAATGTCAGATAGATGACCTTGTCTCCGGATAAGTCTGCATAATAGGCCCCATACTTGTCGAGCAGTTCCTGATACTCACCGATATCAGGAGGTTGATGATCCGAGTTTTTCTTGAAGCCCCAGCCATAAGCGGCAACGTGATTGTTTTCCATTCCAATAAAAAAGGCAAGAAAAACGATGACCGATACTGCAATGAATTTTTGCATAATATCCCACCTGTTTTTTCTTACCTTTTCCAATTCACTCGTTGATTATTCACTTATAGAAAGACAGCTGCCGCCCAGCCGAAGATGAATAACGGGATATTGAAGTGGATGAATGTCGGTACCACGGTATCCCAGATGTGCTGGTGCTTGCCGTCGGCGTTCAGCCCGGAAGTCGGCCCCAATGTACTGTCAGAAGCAGGCGACCCGGCGTCTCCCAAGGCACCGGCCGTTCCGATAAGGGCTGCGGTCGCTACCGGAGAGAATCCTGCAGCCATACAGATCGGCACATAGAGCGCTGCCAGAATCGGCACCGTACCAAAGGATGAACCGATCCCCAACGTTACGAACAAACCAACAAGCAGCAAGATGAAGGCAATCACTGCTTTATTATCACCGAGGATGCCGGAAGAGACTTCTACCAGCGCATTGACAGCACCAGTTTCTTCCAAAATGCTTCCAAAACCGGATGCAACCAGCATAACAAAGGCGATGTTCCCCATCATGCCGATCCCTTCAGAGACGATGTTATCTCCGTTTCGGAATGGTACGACGATGAACAAGAACATGAGGACAAGTCCCGTCAGCGCACCCAAAATCAGATTTTCCGTAATCAGCTGTACAGCAAGAGCTCCCACGATCGCTATCAATGTAAAGACATGATTTTTGTTGAAGGATACATCTTTCACTTCCGGCACAGTCACTGCCGCCGGCCCACCTGCTCCTTCTACAGCATCCCGCTGTTTCCGATAGGTGAAGAAGATGGCGATCAAGAGACCGATGACCATCCCCATACCAGGCGCCAACATAGCGGTTGTCGTGTCATTGACGGTAACACTAGCCCCATTTTCATTCATGCTGTCCACGATCGTATTATGGAAAATAAGTCCGAATCCAGCAGGAATCATAACATATGGAGCCTTCAGGCCGAATGTCAGTGACACTGCCACCGCACGGCGATCCATCCTCATCTCATCAAATAATTTCAATAATGGCGGAATCAAAATCGGGATGAATGCAATGTGCACTGGAACCAAGTTCTGTGACAAGGATGCCACACCGGCGATCGCCAGCAGCATCATGGTTTTCTTTCCCGTCAATATTTTAATCAGATAGTTCACCAATATTCCTGTAATCCCTGTATAACTGATGGCTACTGCAAATGCCCCCAGCAAAATATAACTCAATGCCGTATTCGCCTGGCCTCCCATGCCGGCTACCAGCATCTCGGTCGATTCCACAATGGACAACCCGGACATGAGCCCTGCCGTAAGCGCCGCCGCAATGATAGCGACAATCACATTCACCCGCAGCAGACTCAGGACGGTCATCACCAGAACCGAAACAACTACAACCCATTCCATACGTCTTTTCCCCTCTCTATCTATCACATTCTCTTATGTTTTCAGCTTCAATACTTCATCATGATAAAGTATTAAAGTATAGAAATCAAGGGGCTGATGCATATTTTAAATTTTCGGAGTTTGGCTGATCGCTCCCGCGGATATCTTGCTTCTTCTGCTGATATCTCTCCTCTCCTGCCGATACCTCCTCGCTTCCGCCGATATCCTACACCTTCTGCTGATTCTCTCCTCTCCCGCTGATATCTCTCCTCTCCTGCCGATATCTCCGCTCTCCTGCCGATACCCCATCGCTCTCGCCGATTTCCTGCTCCTCCCGCGGATATCTCTCCTCTCCTGCC
>NZ_JBHRSA010000006.1:0-4373 GCF_042643145.1 Virgibacillus xinjiangensis | reverse complement strand
CTGCCGATATCCCATCGCTCCCGCGGATATCTCTCCTCTCCTGCCGATACCTCCTCGCTCCCGCCGATATCCCGCTCCTCCTGCCGATTTCTCCGCGCTCCGGCCGATATCTCGCTCCTCCTGCCGATACCTCCTCGCTCCCGCCGATATCTCTCCTCTCCTGCCGATATCCCATCGCTCCCGCGGATATCTCTCCTCTCCTGCCGATATCCCATCGCTCCCGCGGATACCCCGCTCCTCCTGCTGATTCCACAACTGCTCCTCCCCGCAAATAAACAAAGGAAGCACCTTCAGGCACTTCCTTCCACATAACCGCTATTCCAATTGAAAAGAAAAGGATACATGATCCTGTACAGGAATCCATGCGCCGATTCCTTGCTTGGTCACATTTTTGATGGTGATTGCTTTGTCGGATCCCTTCAATTCAATATATACTTCCCCAAAGGTCACTTGCCCTTTTTCATTGACGGCAGGACTGTATGCCTGAAGGGTCCCCTGCTTTTTGACTGGCACTTCATAGGCATTGTCCTTCTTCGTATTTCGCCCAATCGTTGTAGCATATGAAAGCGGGAGGTTTGTTTTTTCCTTCGCCTCTAGGAGCATCATGGTCTTCACTTGATTCGGGTCGGCGATTTTATTCGTCAGTGCGCCTTTGATTTCTTTCTGTTCCTTCTGGATATAATTCATTTTCTGGCTGGTGTCGCCGCCCAGGTTATTTATTTCGTTCTGGTTGATTTTCTGGTATTCCCAGTTCATATTCGTTTCGGATGATTGGTAATTGAGCGGCCATCTTCCTAGATAGACCATTCCCCTGTAACCGATGGCCAGTGGAGAAGGCTTCAATGTCGTTTCATTCAGCATTTTGATCAATTCCGGATTCTCGATGGCAATATCCATATCTCCCATCAGTTCTTTGACCAGATCACTCGGTTCTACGACTTCCTGATCTTCACTGGAATTCGGAAAGGTGTTCTCTTTTGATATGGTCAAAACATGGCTTGGTATTTCATATTCATTTTCTTCTTTGGACTTTTCTTCTTCCTCCGCATGGAGAAGACCGGCGGGGAGTAATATAGCAAACCAGGCAGTAAATATTGCGAGTATATAGATCTTTTTATTCATGTATGCCATTCCCTTCGTTTTCCCCTAGTTTTTGGTTCACAGAGGAATTTTATACGCAGGGATGATGGGGACCTTTTTATCCATCCATCTCTTCGATTTCAATGCTCTCTACAATACGGATGCTGTCTTCGACGGACCGGATCATGGAACAGTTATTCCTGGCAGTCTCCAGGTTCTTCTGCATTTTCGCTGGATCAAGATCCCTGCCTTTCACTGTGAAATTCAAGGAAATCTCCTCTATTCTGTTCGCATCCGCCGGGTTTCTGATCGTGTCGGCGACAATCTGAATGTCCTCTATATCTGCCCGCTGCTTTTCCAATATCTTGCGCAAGACAGAACCACTGCAACCCGCAATGGAGGCAACCATCAGCTGGAACGGCCGGTATCCATGCTCTTCATTGCCGGAGACGCATAGTTCACCAAACTGCAGGTCCGTCTGTATTCCGCATTCCTTCATGTGAAATTCCATTTAAATCCCTCCGTAAAATACCTTAATACTTACCTATTTCCTTTCCTGCTGTTTCCTAACCATCTCCACCTGAAATTGAATGTCAGCGAATTTGACCTCTCCCCTGAAACCAATTAGATTGAACATAGATGAATACTAGAAGAAAAGGAGGGATGACCATGGTGTCCGCTGAAAAACGTTTCTGGATACTGATCGCCCTTGTCACCATATCCGGTTTTTCCCAAGGGATGCTGTTGCCGCTTTTGGCCGTGATCCTTGAACAGAATGGTGTGCCTTCCTCTGTCAATGGGCTTCATGCTACCGGTCTGTATATTGGTGTCTTGTTAGCTTCTCCATTTATGGAAAAACCCATGCAGAGATTCGGCTTCAAGCCGGTCATCCTGATCGGCGGTGCACTTGTCTTCACTTCCCTATTCCTGTTCCCTGTCTGGGAAGTGTTGTGGCTTTGGTTCATCCTGCGGGTATTGATAGGAATCGGAGATCAGATGCTCCACTTTGGCACCCAGACGTGGATTACCGCAACCGCTTCAAAAGAGACGAGGGGAAAAGCCATCGCCTACTATGGCCTGTTTTTCGGACTCGGTTTCACGTTGGGACCGCTCATGACCCGCCTGTTATCTATCCATGAGGCACTGCCGTTTGTCTTATCGGCTCTGTTCAGCATGCTCGTCTGGTCGGCGATGCTGTTTGTTCGCAATCAATGGCCAGAGCAAGATAGGGAAACAGCTGCCAGCACCAGCTCTTGGACACGGTTCAGGCAGACAGGAAAAATTGCTTGGGTGGCCTTGCTGCCGGGTTTCGGCTATGGGTTCCTGGAATCCTCCCTGCACAGCATTTTCCCCGTATACGCCATGCGGATCGGCCATGAGGTCGGCATATTATCCCTATTGATCCCCTGTTTTGCAGGAGGAAGCCTGATCACCCAGCTGCCACTGGGCATATGGAGTGACCGTACCGGACGGAGGACGGTCCTGTTAAGCGTGCTTGCCCTCGGTACTGTCCTTTTCTCGGCAGCTGCCATCCTGGAAGCCAATATTGCCGCCTTATTTATACTGTTCACCCTTGCAGGCATGTGTGTCGGATCACTCTTTTCTCTCGGCATCGCCTATCTGACCGATCTCCTGCCCGCTAACCTGCTCCCTGCCGGCAATCTGATGATAGGGGTCTCTTTCAGCCTGGGCAGCATCAGCGGGCCATTCCTCGGTGGGGTGTATGTGGACGTATTCCCAGGCCTGTCCTTTTTCTATTTGATCGTCCTCGTCCTTCTCAGTGTGACAGCGGCGATTTTCTTCCGCGGCGAATCAAAACGGGTATGATTACCAGTCAAAGAAGAATTTCAGTGCCAGCGTGATGGTCGTATGTCCAAGGGAGCCGAGCAGGAATGTCGGGAAGTGGGTGTTCTCCTCTTCCGGCAGTTCCTTTTTCAAGACAACGAAAATCATCGCTCCGGAAATGAAAGCATAGATGACGGCGAGAACATAGGACGGCAGAGGGAGAAAGACACCGGCACCCCATCCGGCCATGATGCCTGAAGCCAAGACATATCGGCCTCCTGCTTCATAACGGCGGCTGTCCTCCCTCCACATGTCATGGGAGACGGCCATGAAATGGAGCCCGACGGCCACTCCGTAAAAGATGGCCTCTATGCCCTCCAAGCCGGATGCAAATACAATATACGAAATAAGCATATTATAGACGCCGAAAAAGGCGATCTGGATCCAGAAAAACCGCCCCTTCCTCTCTTTATGGAGTCGTTCCATTCGTTCCGCTGCATTGTGAACACCATAAAAAATAAGCAGGCCTAAGAGACCGAGGAAATACAGCTCCGTCTCCATAGTGAATAGGGAGTCCTGAGGGAAATCCTGCTGCTCGCGATGAAGGGATGGAAGTATGTAGACAAAGACATAGGAAACCGCCACCCCGCCGGATAAGGAAAGCCACTGAAAGGTTCCGATGGCTGAAGAAGATATCAATTTATTGGCAAAAAGCTGCACAGTGAGATAGGTGATTCCAAGGATGATGGCGTCAGCTGTCATAGTGGCCCTCCCTCTAAAAATGAAAAACTAAAATTCTTTTCCACTTATAGCTTGTCATGAAACGGAAAAGATTTTGCTGACCTTGCATGGTATGACACAGCTCCGATGCAAAGACGAGCAGGAAGCACCGAATTGCCTCTCTTGTTTTGAGAAACCAAGCCATTTTGACTAACCATTTGGCAAACGCTATAGTTGAACGTGTAATGCACGATGTTCAAGAATAGCTAGTCATTCAATCATGTTTCAATGGTCGACTGGATTCTGAACAACATTTTCATTCCAGGAGGGGAAAGATGGAAGTATTTGCAGATTATCTAGAAGGGATCGACCAGTCCGATCATCGGAATCGCCTGCAGGAAATTTTAGAATGGGTGAAGGAGAAGTTTCCGACCCTAGAGCCGGCAGTCAAGTGGAACCAGCCGATGTTCACCGATCACGGCACATTCATCATCGGCTTCAGTGTGACCAAACATCATATATCTGTTGCACCGGAACACGTGACAATCAACCATTTTTCAGAGGACATTGTACAGGCCGGCTATGATTATACCAAGGAGTTGGTACGCATCAAGTGGAAGCACCCGGTTGACTACGCATTGCTTGAAAAGATGATCGCGTTCAACATCCAGGACAAGGCAGACTATACTACCTTTTGGCGCAAATGAAGAATCAGACGTACATAATCGAGTAGGAGGAGGTGACTAACCTCCGTCCTCTCACACCACCGTACGTACGGACCCGTATAC
>NZ_JBHRSA010000059.1:0-572 GCF_042643145.1 Virgibacillus xinjiangensis | reverse complement strand
AAACCGACACAGGTAGGCGAGGAGAGAATCCTAAGGTGAGCGGGAGAACTCTCGTTAAGGAACTCGGCAAAATGACCCCGTAACTTCGGGAGAAGGGGTGCTCCTTTAAGGAGGAGCCGCAGTGAATAGGCCCAAGCGACTGTTTAGCAAAAACACAGGTCTCTGCGAAGCCGAAAGGCGAAGTATAGGGGCTGACACCTGCCCGGTGCTGGAAGGTTAAGGGGAAGCGTTAGCTTTCGGGCGAAGCGTAGAACCGAAGCCCCAGTAAACGGCGGCCGTAACTATAACGGTCCTAAGGTAGCGAAATTCCTTGTCGGGTAAGTTCCGACCCGCACGAAAGGTGCAACGACTTGGGCACTGTCTCAACGAGAGACCCGGTGAAATTATACTATGCGTGAAGATGCGCATTACCCGCGACAGGACGGAAAGACCCCGTGGAGCTTTACTGTAGCCTGATATTGAATGTTTGTGCAGCTTGTACAGGATAGGTGGGAGCCATCGAAGCGTGAGCGCCAGCTTACGTGGAGGCATCCGTGGGATACCACCCTAGCTGTATGAACCTTCTAACCCAG
>NZ_JBHRSA010000058.1:0-135688 GCF_042643145.1 Virgibacillus xinjiangensis | reverse complement strand
ATACCGACTTCATACCGATCTAATCGTTGCCTAATAAAACTCCAACTATTGGGGGTCACACCAAAAGCGAAGCATATTTCCGCACGGTTATCTCCACTAAATAAAATTTCTACGGGGCTTTTGTCTCCTAAATAAAAACCCTTGAAGTATTACGATACTTCAAGGGTTTTTGCTTATAAAAATTACTTCTTATATCCAAGATCTGGAATACTGTTCCAGCGCTCGCTGAGATAACGGACCGTCATTTTCGGCTCTCTTGCCCGTGTAAATATCCCTTTCTTATTCCCTTGTACACGCATGATGCCGAACTTCGTCTGGAAGTCTGCAAAGTTCCACAGCTGCTCACCGATAAAGTTAGGAATTTCATCAAATACTTTACTGTTCATCCGGTAATAATCTTCCTGGTATTCCTCACTGAACGGCTCATGGTACATGCTGTGCATTCCGGCAACCGTATCTGCACCATATTCGGTGTACATCATCGGTTTTTCCGGATATTTCTCCTGCCATTCCAGCAGCTCTGCACGTGTACCTTTTTCCCCTTCTTTCAGATCTCCTGTGTTCACATACCAGCCATAGTAGCGGTTGAGCGCAATCACATCCACCAGATCTGCACACAAATCTGCTTTTGGCTTCGCCAGCATGATATTGACGAATGTCAGCGGACGATTTTGTGGATCCAGCTCACGGGCCAGGTCGAATAATGGCTTGAAGTACTCATAGGCACCTTTGGAATAGGATGCAGGTTCATTTGCGATCGACCACATCACAACACAAGCATGGTTTTTATCACGGTCAATCAGCTCGCGGATCACTTGTTCATGTGCTTCGGTCGTATCCATTTTATCCCATGTGCCGTCATCTACTGCTCCTCTTTCCAGCATGGAAAGGTCGAAGTTGAAGGATGCCATCAGCCCTACTGCAGGTGTCTCATCGATGACCACGATTCCTTCACGGTCACAAAGTCGCATCATTTCTTCGGAATAAGGGTAATGTGAGGTACGCAATGAGTTTGCACCCATATCTTTCATCAGATTCAGATCAAGCACATTATATGCTTCATCCAAACCACGTCCGCGTACAAATGTATCCTCATGTTTACCAAAGCCTTTGAAGTAGAATGGTTCCCCATTGAACAGGAATTTCCCTTCTTTTACTTCCACCTTGCGCACACCAAATGGCTCATTATATACATCGGCCGTTTCTCCGTTCTTGATACCTTCCACTTTGGCTGTGTACAGGTAGGAATTGAGCGGCTGCCAAAGGTTTACATGATCAATGGTCACCGTTGTTTCGGTTCCAGAAGTACGGGCCACTTCCTTCCCATCTTCATCTAGCACGGTAATACGCACTTCATCAAATTCTCCGCCTGTTTTCACGGATAATGCCACGTCTGCTTTCTTCTTCTCCAAGTCCACTTCCGGTACAATCACGATATCTTCAATGTGGTCCTTTGGAGTCGTATAAATACGAACAGGGCGATGCAGTCCTGCATAGTTGAAGAAATCGAAATTCTCATCCACATTTCTTACCAGGTTGCCGTCTTCATCTTCCTTTTCTGTATAATTACCGACAGGCAGCGTTGTATAATCGAGAATATTGCTCAAACGCACAGTCAAACGGTTGGTTCCATCTTGCAGAAGGTCGTTCATTTCTGCTTCGAACGGGGTGAATCCGCCTTTATGATGTACAAGCAGCTCTCCATTCAGATAGACCCATGCCTCATGGGTAGCAGAGCCGAAGCGGAGCACAAGACGTTCACCGCGCAGGGCCTTGGCAACTGTGAATTCCTTTTCATACCATACATACCCTGTATGCATACGCACTTCCGGAGCAACGGACTGGTCATTGAAAGATGCTGGTACTGCCATGGAGTCTGTTGTTGGAAGCGGCTGCTTCACATCAACCTCCTGCTTATCATCTTCGAGCATAAAGTTCCAGATGCCACTCAAATCGATGACAACACGGCTATCTGTTGCAATTGGGTATAACATGATTTGTTTCCTCCATTTCTATATTCCTATTAAAAATCATATTTTGTAAGGGGTTTACGTTTTATTTTACAACAAACTTCGACATATTAATCGTAAATTTATGATCAACTTCGTAGAAATTTGCTATAATGCATTCAGGAAAAAGGAAAGGGAGACATTGGCAATGAAACTGGACGTTGAGGATTTTATAAAGAAGAGCAGATTGATCCACTCTGTCACCAAAATAGATACGAGGCTGTTTGACTCCTCGGGCTTATCCATCACCAAGCTTGTGAACCATACCCTTCCGGTAGTCGTGGACCATCTACATGAGGAGACAGCATTTCTCTGTGACAAGCTTCGCAAGCAGCCAGTCCATACTTATTATCACCATATCAATACATATAACTTGGAGTATATCGCCGTAGGCTTATGGAAGAGAGGTGTTTTTCATGGAATCCTGTTGACGGGTCCTTTTATTTCTGGACTCTCTATTCTCGACCATATGCAAGATGTCATATCTTCCAATAACCTGCCGATCGGACAGCGGAAGACTCTGGAGGAATTTTACCAATCCCTCCCCCTCTTAAGTGATTTAGAGTTAAAAAACACTGGAGAGCTGATCGTCAATCTATTGGCACATCATCAGGTGGACGCCCACTACATGGAGCCTGACACAGCAAAACCGGTGCTCACCCCCGATCGCCTTCAAGTGGATATCGAGGAAAATAAACATATTATTGAAAAACGGTATAAGGTACAGAATGAGTTGATGCATCATATTACCAAAGGAGATAAAGAGGCGGTGCACCGGGTCTACAGCCAATTTTCCGATATCATGAATTTTTCCGGCCGGATTCCAGGGAATCCGCTCCGTGCTTCGAAAAACATCGCATTTGTTACCAACACACTGTATCGGGTAGCCGCCGAAAGGGCTGGGGTACACCCCGTCTATCTGCATAATATGTCGGAGCGATTTGCCATATTGGTAGAAAAAGTAACAACCATGCAAAGCCTGGAGAAACTGATGGCCATGATGGCCGATGAGTATTGTGACCTTGTCCAGCAGTTTTCTACAGGTGGATACAGCCGGATCGTTCGTCAGGCCATTGATATTATCCAATTGAATCTTGGAGAAAAGCTGTCTCTGGATGGAATTGCCGCCCAGCTCTTCGTCACTCCTTCCCATCTTTCAAGAAGATTCAAGGCTGAAACCGGATGGAGTGTCACAACTTTTATCAACCGAAAGCGTGTAGAGGAAGCAAAATGGTACTTGCAGCGTGATACGATATCCATAACAGATATTGCACTGATGGTCGGCTTCAGTGATGTCAATTACTTCAGCAAAGTATTCAAGCGGCATATAGGCAAGACTCCCACCCAATATATAAGAGAGAAAGAATAATATCTAAAAAGCCCCGGCAGACTGTCGGGGCTTTTTAGACGTATTCCATATGTCACTTGTTGCATTCTTTATTTATAATGACTCTACAGCTTCTTTGACAGGGGTGTCTCCGCTTACCACCTGAAATGCCTTCCCAATGGTGGAAGATGTCTGGAGCGTCTGATAGAGGACTTCCGCTACATCTTCACGAGGTACTTCTCCTCGCTGTACCTTCTCCGCCGCGGAGACTTTGCCTGTTGCATCATCATTGGTCAGTATGCCAGGATGAACGATCGTGTACGATAGTCCACTGTTGCGTAGTGCCACATCAGCATAACGCTTTGCCGCCACATATGGCGAAAAAGATGATGGGGCCTCCACAATTGCTTCCCTGCTTGTATCAAATGAACTGACAAGCACAAAGCGTTCTACATTTGCCGCCCGGGCAGCCTCCACGGTTTTCACTGCACCATCCAGATCGATCAGTATGGTCTTATCTTTCCCTGTATTCGGCCCAGAGCCCGCTGTAAATACTACGGCGTCTACACCTTCAACGGCTTTTTGAATCGATTCCACACTGTCTTCCAAATCGACAACCACCGTTTCAGCACCAAGGTCCTCAAAATAGGAAGCCTGTTCTTCTTTTCGGATCATGGCCCTTGCCTCTTGGCCATTTTCTACTATTTTACGGACCAAATGCTTACCAATCTTTCCGTTTGCGCCAACTATCAGTGTTTTCAATCGTACCACCCTTTCACAGTCTGGTTTTGTTCTATATTTATCGTATCGGGGCACGTTCGGTTTGTCTAGCGTCAGGATTCCCGAAGGATTTAGTTACCAAGCCTCCGATCTGGCAAAATCATTACCAAGAAGTATGATAGGAATAATGATGAAAGATATTGACGTATTACATCTTCTATGCGTATAATGATATACAACTAAAACCCACTTTTTTTATAGGAATTAAATAGTTAGGAGGAATTGACCGGTGTTTCTGCAGTTACAGCAGGTCGGAAAAACATTCACCGACGATACAAAGCAATCATCATTCGAAGTTTTTTCCGGAGTCGATCTATCCATACCGGAAAATCAATTTGTTTCCATTCTTGGTCCTTCCGGCTGCGGAAAGTCTACACTACTATCCATGGTCGCCGGTCTGGAACATCCTACAGAAGGGGCAATCCATCTGGAAGATGATGAAATCAAAAAACCCGGACCTGACCGGGGGATGGTCTTCCAACAGGCTTCCTTGTTTCCCTGGCTCAATGTCCGGGATAATATCACGTTCCCATTGAAGGGAAAAATGAGCAAAAAAGAAGCCAATAAGCGAGCGGATCATTTCCTGAAGATGGTGCAGCTAAGCAGGTTCAAAGACCACTATATCTATGAACTATCAGGTGGTATGCAACAGCGGGTGGCCATCGCCCGTGCACTCGCCATGGATCCCAAGGTTCTGTTGATGGATGAACCGTTTGGAGCTCTCGATGAACAGACCAGGCATATCCTACATGATGAACTGGTTAAAATATGGCAGGAGACACAGAAAACAATCCTGTTTGTTACGCATAGTATCCATGAAGCTATCAAACTATCAGATCGGGTCGTCGTAATGGGGACACGGCCGGGCCGGATCATTGCCGACTTCTCCGTCGACCTGCCCCGTCCAAGAAAACGGGAAGATCAGGAAGTGATCAATATGGAAAAACAGGTGATGGACCTTCTTGAAGGTGAAATCAATAAAGTGTTAAAGGAAGAGCTGTCTAATGAAGTGGAACATAGCAATTAAACGCATTTTATTTCTAGCAGTAATCATCGGACTTTGGCAGCTGGTATATGCATTGGGGATTTTTGAGGAGATTATCTTTCCTCCCCCAGCAAAGGTAGCAGCTGCTTTATATAATGGATTTGCCGACGGAGATTTCTTCGTTGCACTTGGAGCCAGTTTCCGCCACTTGTTTACCGGCATGTCAATGGCTGTACTCATTGGTACCGTGGTCGGTGTCATTTTAGGAAAATCGAAACAGGCGGATGAAACAGCAGGCATGTATTTGATTGCTCTGCAAAGTATTCCGAGCATTGTCTGGGTTCCTCTGGCAATCATGTTGTTCGGTTTCTCGGAATTTGCCGTGATTTTCGTCGTCGTACTTGGCGGAACCTTCGTCATGGCTCTGAATGTCCGCTCCGCTATTCATAATGTCCCACCACAGTTCGTCCGGGCAGCAAGGACAATGGGAACAACAGGCATAAAGCTCTTTTACCGGGTGGAGATACCGGCAGGCATCCCTTACTTTATGAGTGGCATCCGACTCGCATGGGCATTCAGTTGGAGAGCATTGATGGCTGGTGAGTTGTTGAGTAACGGTCCCGGATTGGGGTATACACTTAGTTACGCTCAGGACTATGCACGGATGGATCAGGTCATCGCCATCATCATCATTATCGGTGTGATTGGGGCAGTCGTAGATAACCTGGTTTTTTCCAAGTTAGAGAAAAATGTGATGAAACGTTGGGGACTGGTGAAATAAGAATATAGCAATCTATAAGACTATCTGAGAGAGAGGGAGATAGAAATATGAAGAAATTTTTATTCAGTGCACTGCTTCTTTTGCTGGGACTTGTGCTTACTGCATGCGGCAGCGGAGAATCGTCTGGAAATACAGATGCGGCAGAGTCAAGCGGAGACGAAATAACTATTGGCTACTTCCCGAACATCAACCATGTTGCCGGAATGGTAGCGGAGGAAAAAGATCTCTATTCAGAGACACTTCCTGACGGGACACAGGTGAATTATCAATACTTCCCCGATGGATCAGCATTCATGACAGCCATTGAAACAGGAGAAATCGAGGGAGGACTGGTTGGCCCAGGACCTGCGATGAACCACTATACAAGCGGTGCAGAAGTCAACATTGTTGCTTCAGGTTCTACCGGCGGCACCGTCATCATGGCAAGAAATGACGCAAATATCGAAAGCCCTGAAGATCTAGCCGGCAAGACGTTCATTTCTCCACGAGTAGGATGCACCCATGATGTCCAATTTGAAACCATGATGAAGGAAGAATATGGGCTCACTTCCGACCGGGTGAAGGGTGAGATGAAGCATGTCACAGGTGAACCGGCTACGTACCACAGTATGTTTACCACAGGCAACGTCGATGTAGCTACTGTACCTGAACCATGGGCCTCTGTCATTGAGGAAAAGGGCAGCGGAGAGGTGCTTGTCGATACATCGGATGTAGCATATGGCGAAACCCTTCCGGCAGCTGTTTTCGTCACTTCCCAGCGCCTTGCGGATGAAGATCCTGAATTGATACAGAATCTGGTGGACGCTCATAAAAAGGCTACAGAATTTATCCAGGAAAACCCGGAAGAGTCTAAAACCATTGCCATTGATAAAATCAAAGATATCACAGACCAAGAACTTTCTGCTTCAGCGATTGATAATGCATGGGAGCGCATCAACTTCACCTATGAAATTGATGGAGAGGTACTTCAGAATTTCGCCGATTCCTCCTATGATCTTGAATTCCTGGATGAAGCACCAGACCTGACCGGTTTGGTAGACACCAGTTTTATTGAGAATGAATCGAACTAAAAAGAGTAAGGCCCAATGGCGGCCTTACTCTTTTTTATATAACTATTTTCGATAAACCTGTGCTGCTGCCGATTTCGGCGTGCTTCTGCCGATAAATCGATGCTCCGGCCGATTTCCAGCATGTGCTGCTGATATATTTTCTCTCCGGAAGATATCCCGCGGCTCCGGCTGATAAACTGCATCTGCTGCCGATTTCGGCGTGCTACTGCCGATAAACCGATGCTCCGGCCGATTTCCAGCATGTGCTGCTGATATATTTTCTCTCCGGAAGATATCCCACGGCTTCGGCTGATAAACTGCATCTGCTGCCGATTTCGGCGTGCTCCTGCCGATTAACCGATGCTCCTGCTGATTTCCTGCGGGTGCTGCCGATTTATTTCTCTCCGGAAGATATTTCGCGGCTTCGGCTGATAAACTGCATCTGCTGCCGATTTCGGCGTGCTACTGCCGATAAACCGATGCTCCGGCCGATTTCCAGCATGTGCTGCCGATTTATTTTCTCTCCGGAAGATATTTCGCGGCTTCGGCTGATAAACTGCATCTGCTGCCGATTTCGGCGTGCTCCTGCCGATTAACCGGTGCTCCGGCCGATTTCCAGCACGTGCTGCCGATTTATTTTCTCTCCGGAAGATATTTCGCGGCTTCGGCTGATAAACTGCATCTGCTGCCGATTTCGGCGTGCTACTGCCGATAAACCGATGCTCCTGCTGATTTCCTGCGGGTGCTGCCGATTTATTTCTCTCCGGAAGATATTTCGCGGCTTCGGCTGATAAACTGCATCTGCTGCCGATTTCGGCGTGCTACTGCCGATAAACCGATGCTCCGGCCGATTTCCTGCGGGTGCTGCCGATTTATTTTCTCTCCGGAAGATATTTCGCGGCTTCGGCTGATAAACTGCATCTGCTGCCGATTTCGGCGTGCTCCTGCCGATTAACCGGTGCTCCTGCTGATTCTCCTGCTCCTGCCAAATTATCTGCGCTGTTGCCTCCTCTTACAGTTGTCAAAGGAAAACAATCTATTAATGGTGATGTGCACCTGTAGTAAGATTGGTTACTTCAAATCCTCTGTCATCCACATAGAAGTACTTGATCCACAAATTGTCCAGGAATTCTTCCCGCTTATCCAACAGGATATCAATGCCTTTATCTGTCTCCACCACTTCATCATGTTCTGTCGGTGTGTCAAGGTCGATGCCGAAATGGGCATGGTTCCCGTGATTTTCCGTAATATATACGCGGATTTTTTTACCTTCCGCTTCTTCGCTTTCCAGTATTTTCTTGAGCTCTTTAGCCGCATTTCGATTCATTTTTACTCTCATTGGAAATCCTCCATTTCGTATATTCCCTCCTATTATCTCACTTTAGAAAGGAAATGAAAAAGGTTCCGCATGATACGGATCGTTAAGTCCATGCAAAGGGATACCAATCGTTGTCCGATGGATTCCCTTTGCTGCTATTTCATTATTTACAGAACAGACCCTGACATTACTTCAGGATTTTTTGCTGATATTCCTCGTTTCTCAGTTCTTCGCAGCCAGCGATAAAATAATAACCGTCCTTCCTGACCGTCCAGAGATTGACTCGGTCTTCATCCAGCCGGGCAACGATCAGATGCCAATTGTCCTCATATTTCTCAGTCATTCGGTCAACGACCCCTGACTGGATCTCCCACTTGCGCAGCTGTTGGATACTCATATTCTTTACGCCCTGCATATGCTGTACCTGAGAAGCGAGATCTTTGGATACTTCTTCCATAGGTTTGTCCAACTCTTCATCATACCGTGAGAAGATTCCTTGTATATATTCGTCGTTGCCGACAAGGGCGGCATTATACATATCCTCCACCACCCGTGCCGATGCCTGATTCATACAGCCTCCCAGCAGAATGCATACGGACAGAAGCAGTGGCAGAACAGCTTTCCTCATTGCTTATCCCCCCTCATAACTTGATGTTTGGGGCAATTATACAATAAGTTTGGCTTTAGGAGATATGTCGGAGCAGAAAAATTAAAAAATTCACCATTTTTCGCTAAAGGTATTGACATTTTCCCGAAAAGCGTGTAGCTTATTAACCAATTACATATGTACTTCTTATCCAGAGAGGTGGAGGGAATGGCCCCTGGAAACCTCGGCATCGGCCTCCTGCGAGACTGTGCCAATTCCACCAGGACATAGGATTGCCTAGTCCTGAAAGATGAGAAGCGGATAAAGATCTTGCTCTTGTGCCCTTTTTGTTAAAGAAAGGGCTTTTTTTTGCGCACCGATAGTAAACCGCCCAGTAGGAAGGCGGCCGGTTGATCAACGGTGCTTACCACTGTGCATGACCTCTTCCAGATTTGTTTCCGATTTTGTATGGTCATGGACATCACAATAGTAGACAGTAGTCGTCACTCGATGAGAAATATCACATGTGCGGGTTACCCGTAGAAAGTTCTTCCAGTAGGTATATTCATGGCTGTCGGCATGAATGATATCCTCGCTTGTACTGGATTCCTCCCAGTTGTGTGATAGTTCTTCTCCTTCTTCCACCTTGGCTTGAATCTCTTCGCTCGGCCAAATGGCAACAGTAAAACATATCATTCCTATCACTGCAAACAACTTTCCTCGCAATCTGAACACCCTTTCCCATATCCGTTTATCTTATGTTATCTTCCCCTGGATAAAGGAAAATATACGGCCTAGCCAATTCCACCAACTGACCTTAATAGCAGCATGCCAGGTGTTTGACATCATTACTTGGGGAATAGTAAAAAAAGCCATTTTTTTACTGGAGGCCTGTGCATGTTAGAAGAACTATTGGATACTAATTTTTTCATCCTGACAATTTCCCTTATATTTATCATAAGCATACTAGGGGTTCAATTTTCCACCAGAATTAATGCACCTTCCCTCATTTTTTTCATTGGGGTCGGCATGGTACTCGGGGGAGAAATACTTAATTTGATCCAATTCCGGGATCCACAAATTGCCCAGTTGATCGGGATGATGGCTCTGGTCATCATTCTTTTTGACGGCGGTATCAAAACTAATTGGAGTACCATACGCCCGATGGCATTCCCGGCTGTATCACTTGCTACATTAGGTGTCTTTCTCACATCGGCGATCCTGGGGATAGCAGCAAAGTTCATCTTCGGCCTTGGCTGGGCAGAGTCATTTCTGATAGGAGGCTTGTTGGTTCAACTGATGCTGCAGCCGTATTTGCTATGCTTGCCGGCAAGAATATCAATGACCGGCTGGATGCTACCCTTGAGGGGGAATCTGGTGCGAACGACCCAATGGCTGTATTCCTGACCGTGACCCTTATATCTTTTGTAACTGGGGATCATGCCGGGCTTTTAGGTCTCATCATGCAATTCCTTTGGCAGATGGGCGGAGGACTGCTAATTGGGCTGCTGATCGGCTGGGCCGCCAGCAAAGGGCTGCATCGGATCAACCTGGCTTCGAGCGGACTTTATCCCTTGCTTGCCTTTTCGTTTGCCTTTTTAGCATACAGTACAGCATCCCTTGCCAACGCCAGTGGCTTATTGGCTGTCTATGTTGCTGCTCTGGTCATTGGAAATACCGGATTGAAACAGCGGAATACCATCCTGAGATTTAATGAAGGATTCAGCTGGATTGCCCAGATTGTCATGTTCTTGATTCTCGGCTTATTTGTCATCCCGGGAGACCTATTTACATGGGGCATCGTCTTCAAAGGACTCTTGTTGTCTCTCATCCTCATGTTCATTGCCCGGCCAGCTGCTACATTCATCTCCGTCGCAGGCATGAAATTCAATTTGAAAGAAAAGTTATTCCTGTCCTGGGCCGGCCTCCGTGGTGCTGTTCCTATCGTCCTTGCCCTATTTCCTATGCTCGCAGGACTGGAGCATAGTCAGTTATATTTCAATGTGATTTTCTTTGTCGTTCTGTCCTCGACCATCTTTCAGGGGACAACCATGGCATTGGTTGCTGATAAACTGCAAGTGGCCAAACCGACTGAATTGAATCCACTCCATTCTTTGGATTTCCTTTCGGTTGGAAAGCAGGATATCCAATTACTGGAATACAAAGTAGATAAAACCACAACAGTCAATGGGAAGAAAATCAAGGAGACAGGCTTTCCAGCAAAAGCCAATATTGCCATCATACTGAGGGAAGGAGATACACTTGCGCCACATGGAAACGTAGAATTACAGCAGGGCGATCTCATTTATGTATTGGTTCCAAATGATAAAATCGATGACTTGGAGGCTGTATTGAGAGGAGACAATCTTTCCGACGGATAAATAAGTGGACAGCCGGTTGTCCATTCCTGTTCTGATAATCACCTCCATTGATACTTGATTAATACCATACCTCATATTTTCCTCACCTCTGTCGTATGGTAAGATAAGAAAAAACACAGGGGGAATAGAAAAGTTGAAAAAGCTTGTACTTATCTTACTATTATTCATGTCTGCGCTGGCTGCATGTGGCAGCGAGGAGCCGGGAGATGCGGAAAACACCTCTTCGAATGATCAGGATACCGATAGTGATAGCTCGGCTAATTCTAATACTGAGGATGAATCCGTCGAGGTGGACGAAGGGCTACTGAATGTGGAAATCACTTTCCCTGCCTCTTTCTTTGAATCAAGCGATAGTGTAGCTGACATGGATCAACTCATTGCTGATGCAAAAGAAATGGGTATTGATGAAGTTGTTGAACATGATGATGGTTCGCTCACCTATAAAATGTCCAAGCGCAAACATAGGGAGCTGATGGAAGAATACAAAACAGAGATTACCGCCAGCATGGACGAAATGGCTGACAGTGAAGACCTGCCTTCCATCCAAGAGATCACCTCCAATGGTAATTTTTCTGAATTCACCATGGTAGTTGACCAGGAAGCATTTGATAATAGCTTTGATGGATTTGCTGCAGTCAGCCTAGGTTTCAGTGGCATGTTTTATCAATTATTGGATGGGGTAAATCCAGAAAATTATGAGGTGACCGTAAACATAGAAAATGGGGAGACCGGAGAGATTACGGATACGATTGTCTATCCGGACGCATTTGAACAGACAGATGAATCATAGCCAATGATGGCCGATTGGCTATGATTGCAATAAAGGGGAGGCACTATATGAATAGCGCCTCCCCTTTCAAGTTCCTAATCGGATTTCCGTTTCTTCTCCCATGAATTCAGGTTCTTTTTTGTATTTCCGCGTTCATCTTTTGCTTCCCCGAGCATCCTGTCGACCATGCCCTCCGATTTTTTACGGCTGTCTCCAGTCATTCTGCCGATTTCCTCTTTGCCCATACCTTTCATCTTATCTTTCATCCCTTTTGCTTTGTCACCTAAATGATTGCTTGCCATTTCCATCCCTCCATCAAAAATTTAGCATGTATGGATATATACCCTTTCATGGATGGGAGGAAAACAAATGGTGTCCTGGCACACCTATATATAGTACCAGTACACCTCATTTTTTAATTCCCGGTGGCACTGTCCTCTATGCCGCAAATATTCTAAATGAGACAAGGTCTCCCCGATCGCAAAACGGACTTCATGGACAGTAAGATCCTTGCGAAACAACTTAAGGCAGGCATCGTATACTGTGGCACCTCCGTCAATCGCTTCGCGGGCTTCATCCAAGCGTCGGTCATGATGCCTTTGGATCTCCATCAAGCGATCATTCGCTCCATAGAATGGCAGACCATGGGAAGGAACGACAAGCTCAGCGTCCAATTTCTTTATCTTTTCCAATGATTGTAAATAGGACCCAAGCGGGTCGGGATCCCCATGGAACCAATAGGAAATATTAGGCGTGATCTTCGGCAAAATATGATCCGTTGAAAGCAATATCCTGTTTTCTTTGTTGAATAACGTTACAAGCCCATCCGAATGCCCCGGCGTAAAAATAACTTCGTATTCCCAGCCACCGATCGCCACATTCTCCCCCTCTTCCAGGTGGTCCGTAATGGTGGGATAAGGTGTCACCCGGGGAATAAAGTCTTTTGTATTATCCGCCATTTCTTTCCCTATCTCATCCGGTACACCGGCTCTTTTATAATTCTCTCGCAACCGTCCCAGAAAATCGGACTGCCAGGCCCTGAGTCCAAGTTCAGCGTCCGTCAGGGACATCCGGACTACAGCTCCGGTCCACTCCTGCATCCCTCCCGCGAATCCGAAGTGATCCGGATGGTAATGGGTAACCAAGATTTCAGCTACCTTTCTACCGGACAGCTCTTCCCGCCATCTGGCTTTCGTCTGTTCATTGTGGAGCCCTGTATCTATAACTGTCCATCCATTCTCTCCCTCTGCCATAAAGCAGTTCACATGGTCGAGCCGAAAAGGAAGGTCCAGGGTAACAGGATGCAGTCCATATTTTTGCAATAAATCTTTTGCACTTTTGGCTGACGTCGGGTTCTGTACCGTCATCGCCCACCCTCCTTATTGCTCGTCTGCAACTTTCACCAGTTGTTTACCGAGGTTCTCTCCATGAAATAGACCGATAAAGGCCTGAGGAGCGTTTTCTAATCCGTTTACAACATTTTCCCTGTACTGCAGCTTACCATCCTTCAGCCATTGTCCGAGCTGCTTGATTCCTTCCGCATGCCGGTCTGCATAATCAGATACAATGAATCCCTGCATCAGAGCACTTCGCTGGATCAGCTGGCCTTGAAGGCGGGGGCCTTGCTCTGGCTGCTTCAAATTATACTGGGAAATCTGCCCACAGAGAATGATCCTTGCCTTATAGTTGATTCTTTTCATTACCATATCGGAGATGGGGCCGCCCACATTATCAAAATAAATATCCACCCCATCCGGGCAATGCTGCTTCACAGCCTCTTTCATATTCTCCGTACGGTAATTGATCACTGCATCAAATCCCAATTCCTGTTGAAGGTAAGAAGTTTTCTTCTCGGAACCTGCAATACCGATCACCCTGCATCCGTACAGCTTGGCGATTTGTCCTGCGACCGTACCTACAGCACCCGCTGCACCGGAGATGACCACCGTTTCCCCCGGCTGCGGCTTTCCAATGTCCAACAGGCCAAAATAGGCAGTGAGCCCAGGCATACCCGCAATGCCCAATGCCGTTGAAACAGGGGCTGCCTCGGGGTCCAATTTCCGTAGATATTTTCCATCAGACAAAGAATAATCGGCCCATGGCAAATTCCCTGTCACCATTTCGCCTTTCTCAAAGTTTGGATTCCTGGAAACCACCACCTTGCCGACAACTCCGCCTGTCAACACTTTCCCTGTGTCAAACGGAGAAATATATGTCCTTACCCCCGTCATTCTCCCTCGCATATAGGGATCCACAGACAAATAAATGGTTTGGATCAGCAGTTCTCCATCTGCGGGCTCAGGTACACCCTCTTCAACCAGCTCAAAATTTCCCTCATCAGGCATACCTTCCGGCCGGCTGGCCAGTAATATACAACGATTGGTATTCGTCATTCAGTCTTCCTCCTTTATTATTCACCTGTGTAAGGGACGATTTCTCCGTCTTCTACCGACCCGTACCTCGTGTTAATCTCAAAACCTCCATCCTCACCGATGGACGGGATTACGTAAACTTTTTTCTCCTCCGGCAAGTTATCCAAGCCTTCCTGGATATGCTCTCGAATTACTTCAGCATCTTCCACATTGCCTGCAGCTTTCATCGCTTCCACGAAGATATACATGGCAACATAATGGAAGCCGGCTTCTGAACCAGGATCTTTCCCATATTCCTCCTGGTACTTTTCGACGAAAGCTGGTACACCCGGATAATCTGCGTTCACTAGCGGCATGGTACCAATAGCACCTTCAAACGGCTCATAGGAATCATTTTCCGTCACATTTTTCATTTCATCCAATTTCGCCTGGTCCATGATCATAAAACCGCCTTCAAACCCCAAATCTCTTGCTTGCTGTGCTACTTTGGCCGTTGGCTCGGATGGTCCGCCAATAAACAGGACATCAGGATCTTCTTCTAATGCATTTGTCAAGAGAGTGAAGAAATCGGTATCCTTGGAGAAATCCACGGAAGATTCATATACCACTTCTCCCCCTTCGCTTTTCCAATGCGGAAGCAGAGCTTCAGCCCAATCCTTTCCATACTGGGTGACTGGAGGAATGGCTGCCAGTTTATTTCCGAAACGCTCCATGGAGTATTTTGTAAATGGCTCCAAATAGCCGTCATAGCTTGGCGGAATGCGTACAGTCAGTGAGTTTCCTGCTTCCGTAATAGCCGGTTCACTGGAATACGCACCGATCAGGAACTTCTCCTGCTCATTGAACACCTGCAGGGCGGAGATTCCACCGCTATGGGGAGTAAAAATAATCGGCGTATCATCTTCCTGTACCATTCTACGGGCATTGGCAGCCGTCTCATTCGGCAAATACTTATCATCCAAGGCTACTACATTCAGCTTGTATGTTTCTCCTCCCACTTCAAAGCCTTCTTCATTGATTTCCTCTACTGCCAGCTCGAGACCATTTAGTGTGTTCTCTCCATAATAGGCTGCAGCACCGCTTAACGGTCCGCTATAACCGATATTTACAATATTCTCGCCATTATTATCTCCTGATTCTGCCCCTTCGCCCGTATTCCCGGCTGAATCAATACAGGCTGCCAGCAATGACAGCAATAGTCCCAACATGAATACCATTCCAGCACGTTTCATCCATATCCCTCCTGATTTTATAGATCTGCTTGGCATCTCCCGCTTTTAAGCACCAACGTATGCTTTCCGGACTTCCTCATTGGCGAAAAGTTCCTCCGATTTTCCTTCTACCACAATCCGGCCATTTTCATAGACATATCCTTTATCCGCAATACTCAAGGCAGCATTGGCATTCTGTTCCGCGAGAAGAATGGTAGTTCCCTCTTTGTTGATATGCTGGATGCTTTCAAACATCTGTTCAACAATCAAGGGAGCCAGACCGATGGAAGGTTCATCGAGGAGCATCAGATCCGGCTTGGCCATCAGTGCTCTGCCGATTGCCAGCATCTGCTGCTGCCCACCACTTAAAGAGCCGGCAAATTCCCCACGCTTGTCATACAATATGGGAAACAAGTCGTAAACCTCTCTCAAGGTCTGCTTGATCAATTTCCTATTTTTCCGGTGGACATAGGCTCCCATTATCAGATTCTGTTCTACGCTCATCTGTGGAAACAGTTTGCGGTCTTCCGCACATTGAACGATTCCCATCTGGACAATCTTATCAGGAGATTTACCACTGATTTGATTTCCTTTGAACAGGATCTCCCCTTCTGAAGGTTTAACCAAGCCGCTGATTGCCTGGAAGGTTGTACTCTTGCCGGCGCCGTTTGCTCCAAGCAGTACAACAATTTCTCCTTTTTCTACGGATATCTCTGCCTGCTGGACAGCAGAAAAATTGCCATAGTTCACGGTCACCTGCTTCAAATCAAGCACTGGCATCTCCCCCTAGATACGCCTTGATGACTTCATCATTATTGTTGATTTCCTCTGGTGTGCCTTCAGCAATCTTCTCGCCATAATTCAGCACCATTATTTTGTCTGCCATATTCATGATCATTTTCATCTTGTGTTCAATCAGGCATACGGTAATGCCCTTCTGCGCCATTTTCTCAATCAGCAGGGAAAGCTCTTCCGTCTCATCGGGATTGACCCCTGCAGTAGGCTCATCAAGAAAAATCACTTCAGGATCGGTTGCCAAAGCAAGCGCGAAAGCCACTCGTTTCTTCTCTTCCTGAGAAATATTGGTGACTACTCGATCCGTAATTGCGGAGAGGCCAGCAAAATCCAGCACCTTCAAAGCTTTTTCCTTACATTTTTCCTCTTCTTCCTTCAGCCGCTTCGTACGGAACACAGCATCGAACAGATTAGACCTTGTGCGGAGCCGGTGGCCTACTACCACATTTTCAAACACGGTCGCTCTTTCAAATAGATTGGTAGTCTGGAAGGTGCGAGCTACCCCCAATTCTGCAATTTTATTAGGAGGCAGCTTTGAAATATCCTTCCCTTTGAAAAGGACTTCTCCCTCACTTGGGCGGTGGATGCCCGTAATCAAGTGAAAGAATGTTGATTTTCCTGCACCGTTCGGACCAATGATCGCATTCACTTTCCCTCTTTCGATTCCAAAATCTACTCCACTGATTGCTGTGAGTCCACCGAACCTCTTTGTCAGATTCCTTGTTTCCAAGTACATCGCATCACCCCTCCTGTGCCTGTTTTTTCAGACTTGCGGTATATAACCGTTTCTTCTCCTGCCTGTTGAACTGCCAATTCCGGAAAGCACCAACAATCCCGCCTGGTGAGAATATGATCAACAGAGTCAGCAGTGGACCAAAGATAAGCATCCGATAATCTTGGAGAAACTGCAGATTCTGGGATAGCCAGACGATCAGAAGTGTGCCGATCAACGGGCCTGATAAAGTTCCAATACCGCCGACAATCATATACGTAAGCAAATCAAAGGTGATCGTCGTATAGGCAATTTCTGGACCGATGAAACGGATGAAGCTTGCATATAACGCGCCTGCCACACCTGCAAAGAAAGTAGAAAGGACAAAAGAAGCCATCTTATTTTTTATCGGTGAGATTCCCAATGATTGTGCCAACTGCTCGCTGTTGCGAATAGCGATATAAGACCTCCCTGTCAAGGAATGGACAATCCTATACACCACCAAAATGACGAGAAGCAAAACAGCAAACACAAAGTAATATTGGGCCAATGGACTGGAAAGGGAAATCGGACCGATATTTCCTGGTGCCGGAATTCCCATCAGCCCCCTCACTCCTTCCGTCAGGCTGTCCCATTTATCTATGACCAGGTAGATGATATAACCGACACAAAGGGTATAGATGGCAAAGAAATGTTCCTTCGTGCGGAGAGCAGCCATTCCGATGAAGAAGCCGATGACACTGGTAATGAGAGGAGCAAGGAAAAATGCCGGCCAGAATCCCATCCCCGCTTTTACGGTCAACAGTCCAAGCGAGTACGCACCGATGGCGAAAAACCCCGCGTGTGCCAGTGACAGATATCCTGTAAACCCGGATAACAGGTTCAACCCATAAACGGCTATCGTCCAGATGAAGGCCAATGTAAGAATATGGATATAGTACTGGTTCGGTACTACTAAAGGAAAGAGGAGGGCTAGAGCGATCAGGACTACAAGAAGTCCTTTCTTATCCAGAATATATTTCACTTACACTCCCCCTTTAGCAAAGATTCCCTGTGGCTTGATGGACAGGATTGCAACAAGCAGGACAAAAGCAATAATATCCTTATAATCACTAGAAATATAGGTAGCTCCGATACTTTCACTGAAACCGAGAATATAGCCGCCGAGAATGGCACCAGGAATGCTACCCATTCCACCAATAATGATGATGACGAAAGCTTTGAGTATGACAAGATGCCCCATCCCAGGAAATACGAGGTTGATAGGTGACGACAGCGAAGCGCCGATGGCAGCCAAGGTTCCTGCAATGAAGAAGGTAAGAATGGCTACCCTGTTGGTATTCACACCTACTAGTGAAGCCCCTTCCCTGTTCTGTGCCATGGCGACAATGGTGGCACCGGTAAATGTCTTCTTCAAGAACAGGTAAAGAAGCACCATCACTAAGACGGCCGCTACTACGATCAGAAGTCGCTGTCCGGTAAACGTCAGTCCAGCAAAGTTGATGACACCCCCATATGGAGTCGGCATCTGCCGGAAATCAGCTCCCCAGACCAATTGTGCCAATGCTTCCAAGAACAACAGAACACCGATTGCTGCAACCTTGTGCTGAATTGGCGTAGAGTGACGTAATGGATGAAAGACCAATCGTTCCATCAAAACGCTTGTCAGGCCGACAACCAGGATAGAGACCAGGATGGCCATCCAGTAATTCATGCCTAGGTAGACCATCATGGTCAATGTTATATAACCTCCAAGCATGTATAAGGCACCATGGGCAAAATTAGGAATGTGCAAGATTCCGTATACAAGGGTCAATCCCAAAGCTACCAAGCTGTAAACACTGCCAACGGTCAAACCATTAAAGATCTGCTGCAGAAATATATCCACTTTTTCCTCCCCTTTCCGTAAAAGTTATTCAGCCTGGGAGCGGAAGGAATGTCACCTGCAGCTCCCAGTGGCAATTATTTCAACTCAGACTTTTCCCATTCTTTTTCCTGCAGTTTTCTCCACAAAATCTTCCCACTGCTGGTTGTTGGCAGTGAATCTAAGAACTCGACTTCCCGCGGATACTTGTAAGCTGCCATATGCTGCTTGCTCCATTCGATGATTTCCTCTTCTGTAACCTTTTCTTTCTCATTCTGTTTGAGGATGATGAAAGCTTTTACGGTTTCCCCCTTTTTCGCATCAGGTATCCCGACGACACATGCCTGCTGGACGGCAGGATGTTTATAGAGGAAAGATTCAACTTCTGTCGGCCATACTTTATACCCGGATGTATTGATCATCCGTTTTACCCGATCGACCATGAAGAAATAGCCTTCCTCATCATACCTGCCAATATCGCCTGTACGGAAAAACCGTTTTCCATCCAGTTTTATAAAAGCGTTTTCATTTTCTTCCTGCCGATTGTAATAACCCGTCATGATCTGTGGTCCATTCACAATGATTTCGCCCACTTCTCCGACACCTAGTTCCTTCTGTGTCGCCGGATCGATAATTCTTGCGTCCACATCAAAGGAAGGAATGCCCAGACACTGCATCTTTGGTCGATCTGCTGGGTTGAAATGCGTTTGTGCAATGGTTTCTGACAGGCCGTATCCTTCTACAAATTTAAGCCCAGTCAATTGATAGAGCTGTTCTCCAACCGCTTCCGGCAGTGCCGCCCCGCCCCCGGATATTGATAGCAGGGAGGAGAGCTGTTCTGCTTTCAGCTGTGGATTAGCCAAGAAATCGATGATCATTGTGCTGATGGCTACCCAATTCGTGCAGCGCTGATTGTCGATCAATTCAACTGCTGTCTTTCTGTCCCACCTAGTCATAATGACCATCGTTCCGCCTGTGTAGATGGGCATATGCATACTATGGACCATACCTGTAACGTGAAAGAATGGCAGGGTGGCCAAGTGGATATTGTTTGCGGATGCTCCTGCCCAGTTTGCTGCTCCCACTGTGTTGGCCTGGACCGTACTGTTCGTATGCATGCACCCCTTAGGCAAGCCAGTAGTGCCGGATGTGTATGGCAGTACAGCTAAATCATCCGCTTTCATTCCCAATTCTTGTGGAGCATCTGCGGCCCTTACACAATCCTCCCAGTAGTAATGGCGGGGAGAATCAAAGTTGGTCCGCGGCTGTTTCACCTCTTCCGGCACTTCCAATGGAAAACTCTCGCCAGCATAATCAGAATAGGCAGCGATAATCAGATTTTCCAAGGAAGTACTCTTAAGCAGCGGAGCCACTTTCCCATAAAGTTCCTGACCAACCAATGCATTTACGATCTTGCAATCCTTCACATAAAATTCAAGCTCGTCTGCTGTCAACATAGGGTTAATCGGGACTACTGCTCCACCGGCTTTCAAAATGGCATAAAAGCCAATGACGAATTGGGGGGAGTTCTGCATATACAACAGCACTTTTTCCCCTTTGGACACCCCGAGTTCTGCCTGCAAATAGCCGGCAAGTGAATCTACCTCACGCTCTAGCTGCCGGTAACTGATTTCATTTCCATAATAATAGATGGCTTGGTGGTCCGGATACCTGCTGGCACTGACAGCCAGATTGTCATAGAGAGGTGTTTCTGGAATGGTCAGTGACTTAGATAGTTTCGGCCAATAGTCATAATGACGGGTTAACATGTATTCACTCTCCCTTGATTATGAGTCAAATATCTGCCATCTTACTGTCCGCTTCTTTTGAAATCCGGTTGCCGTTTCTCTTTGAATGCCTGCACCCCCTCCCGGTGCTCTGCAGAAGTGGCGACAGTAGCCTGGGTGATCCTCTCCTGTTCAAGGATTTCTTCAAGGTTGGATGTCAATGCTTTGTCTGCAATTTTCTTAATGAACCCATAAGCAGTAGAAGGCCCTTCCGCTATTCGCCGGACAAAATTGTCGGCTTTTTCCTTCAGCTCCCCTGCAGGATACACGTGATTGACAATGCCCAGATGATACGCCTCCTCGGCAGTAATCGGCTCCGCATTAAACATCAATTCCTTTGCCCGGTACGGACCAATCTGTCTGGTTAGGAAGTACAGTCCACCTCCGTCTGAAATCAATCCTACTTTTGAAAAGCTCATGATGAATCTGGTATCATCTTCCGCGAGAATCAAATCACATGCCATCGCCAGATTGAAACCGGCACCTGCCGCATAGCCATGAACGACCGCTATGATCGGCTTCTCCAATTCCTTCATGGACAGAATCAAGTTGTTTAGATTTCCAAGATGGGCATAGGTGTCCATTGGAGTATTACTGCCCATCCG
The DNA here is from genome assembly GCF_042643145.1 of Virgibacillus xinjiangensis. NCBI lineage: Bacteria > Bacillati > Bacillota > Bacilli > Caryophanales > Bacillaceae > Virgibacillus > Virgibacillus xinjiangensis. Next base: position 114,357 of record NZ_JBHRSA010000058.1, on the reverse strand, counting down.
TTTCACATCTCCACCCGCACTGAAGGCGCGGCCTGCACCTGCGATGGTAACCGCACGTACGGTATCATCCGTTTTTGCTTCACGGATGGCATCCGAGATCCCTGAGATCATCTCGGTGCTGAAAGCATTCAAGCTATCCGGCCTGTTCAACGTAATACTCAAAATGCCATCTTCTTTCTTAATCATTAAATGATTGGTTTCCGTGGACTGCATGCACTTCGCTCCCATCCTCTTTTATTTGTTCGGCAATCACCGCTAGATCACTGTTCACATAAGACGCTATTGGATAGATATCCTTCTGCAGCACGAAATCGACTTCCTCTTCAAACCCATGCTTTCCGATCATCTTCCCTACGCTTGATTGGTGGAACAGCTTCCGTCCGTTTTCTACAGCTCCTTTGTAGAATTCATGCGCTGCAAAAGAGGCATCGGTATACTTCCAGTTCTGTCTGGAGTTTTCCGTCAAAGCATCAATGAAATAACCTGCACCATAGAAGTCCTCGATATTGAATTCACCGGAAGAGCCGGCGCAAACCAACAGAATGGTTTCATCCTTATGGCTTTCTAGCAGATGCTGGACAACAGCCAGGGTATTCAGCATGGAAGCAGTATAGACCATTTTAGCTCCGACAGCTTTGCGGATAGCAACCGTACCATTGGTAGTAGATAGCACCACTGATTTTCCGGCAACTTTCTGTTTCAGCCCTTGTGGATATGGAGCTAAAAACCCCTCAATCGTTACTCCCTGATACTCACCAGCTAAAACAAAACCTCCTTTCTCTCTTTGTGCTGCTTCTTCCATTGCCGCTGCTCCGTCGATCACAGGTACCACTTCCCGTGCACCGTAATGTAGGGCAGCTGTAATGGTTGATGTGGCAAGAAGTATGTCAAACACTACCACGATTTTACTGTCATCCAGCCTTTGGGCATCCAATTCTTCCTTCTTCAAAAGGACATGTAATTTCCCCATTCTTTCCCACCTTTTTATCCATCATATCTTGCTGCCGGCTGTCTCCTGTGCATATTGAATGAGATTATGGACATACGAATCTAGTTGGGCGAACCGTTCATCCTGTGTCTGTCCTTTCCTCCAGCGGTAATAGATTTGCTGGCAGATGACCGCCAATTTGAAATAAGCGAAAGTCAAATAAAAATCCATATGGGAAACATCTCTTCCACTCTTTGCAGCATACGCCTCCATGAACTCTGCCCTTGTCATGAATCCAGGGCGGACAGTAACAGATTCTTCTCCCATTCCTTTGCTCAGCAGTGGAGAGTCCCCTTCCTGTGTCCAGTAGCTCATTGATACTGCCAAATCTGCCAATGGATCCCCCACCGTTGTCATTTCCCAGTCGAACAATCCAATCAAATCACTGAAGTCCTCATTAAACATAGCGTTATTCAGCTTAAAATCATAATGGATGACCGTTGGTGCCGGTGAAACAGGAATATGGTCAACCAACCACTTCTTCAGCCAATCCATTCCTTTGATATCGTCCGTGCGAGCCCTGTCATATCTTTTGATCCAGCCGTGTACTTGGCGTTCCATGAACCCCTCAGGTTTCGTCATTTCCTTCAACTTCATTTTGGAATAATCAATATCATGCAATGCAACAAGATTATCTATCATCTGCTGGGAGATATTGCGACATAGGTCTTCTGTGACATGTACATCCTCGGGAAAAGAAGTGTCGAGAACTCTCCCGTGCTTTCTCTCCATAATGAAAAAGGGACTGCCCAACAGATGTTCATCAGAAAACAGATATGGCTTTGGGGCAGGCGGAAAATGTGGATGAATTTCCTTGATGATCGTGAATTCCCGCTCCATATCATGTGCTTTAGGCGCCACTGGACCAAGTGGGGGCCGCCGCAAGACAGCCTCCCATGACCCCATTTGCAGTTGGTACGTCAAGTTGGATCTACCCGCTCGAAACTGGGATATTTCGAGCCGCTCATCTGGCAGTTCAGGGATATGCTTCCGCAGATAGGCTTCCAGTTTTTCCTGATTCAGTTCTTCTCCTTTACGAACCGGGATTGTCTCTAGTGACATTTCTCCCCTCCTATAGAACGAATATTCTGAACTATTTTATTGTACGGTTAGACAGTTTTCCAGCTTGCACCGTACTTTGTCCGGGATCATGATGGACCGCTGTTCTTCATAGTTATAGCAGACAGTGACGGCCTGAGACTTTGCTAGAGTTATTTCTGTCGCCGGATCCACCAACGTATGACAGACCGTAAAACTTTTCCCTCCTACTTTCTCCACATCTGTCAATACCTTCAGCTCCTGACCGGCATAGGCCTGGGAGACATAATCACAGGAAATGGACGCCAGAATGAAATTAAAGGAATGATCCCTTTCCGGACATATTTCCTGGAAAAATTTAGTCCTAGCCTCTTCAAAGTACAAAAAATAACTGACATTGTTTACATGGCCGGCAGCATCCGTTTCAGCGAAACGGACATAAACGTCAATTTCATGGGAAGCCATCAAATCCCTCCTTTCTTCCAGCTGTCCGTGGTTACTTTTGATAGGCCCCAGCCATTTCATTTCCAATTCCATTCAAGAAGGTATCCATATAGATACCAGCAAGCTCCTCTTCAGATAATTCCCCCTCTGGATTGAACCAGTAAAAACTCCAGTTGGTCATGCCCAAAATGCCGAAAGTGAGAATATCAGCCCGTAAACCTGGCTTGAATTCTCCTCTATCTATCCCTTCTTCTATCATTTTTTGAACTTCCAACCTGAATTTCTGCCGTTTCTGCCGGATTTCCTCCGTATGTGTTTCATCCAGATTGCGGCCCTCGCGGTTGAAAATCCTAGCACTCTGCCTTTGTGTCCGGATACTGCTGATTACCATGTAAATGATGCTGTATAACTTGTCCTTGGATCCTTTATCGGCATCACCTAGGATCTGTTCCTGTTTTTCAAGCAGTCCTTCAATATAATTAAGGTGTATATCCTTCAAGAGTTCCTGTTTGCTTTTATAGTAGTAATAGAAGCTTCCTTTGGTAACGCCGATAGCGTCGACAATATCCTGTATGGATGTCTCGCTGTATCCCTGTGAATCAAACAACTGGATACTAGCTCGCATGATCTTACCCTTCATATGCCATTTTCCTCTCTACAAAATGTACCTCTATCTTACAGCATATAGAAATTGCCGACTACAGCCTCTTCAGTCTCTTTCGATAATAGCGGAAATCCCCTGACCGCCTCCAATACAGGCAGTAATCAAGGCATATCTTCCGCCTGATCTCTGCAATTCATGGACTGCTTTGGTCATCAGGATGGCACCCGTTGCTCCAAGTGGATGGCCATGGGCGATCGCCCCTCCATTCACATTCACCCTTGCCGGGTCCATCTGAAGTTCCCTGTCACAAGCGATTACTTGGGCAGCAAATGCTTCATTGATTTCGATGAGATCCATATCTTCGAGCTTGAAACCAGTTCTCTCCATCACCTTTCTGGTTGCCGGTACTGGACCAATTCCCATAATATTCGGATCCACCCCTGCCACAGCGGAAGCCCTGACGGTTGCCAGTGGTGCAAGACCCAATTGGTTTGCTTTTTCCCTCGACATGATCACCAGTGCAGAGGCTGCATCATTGAGCCCGGAGCTGTTCCCAGCGGACACGCTTCCATCCTTGCGGAATGCAGGTGGGAGTTTGGCCAGCTTTTCCAGCGTTGTACCTGGCCGAGGATGTTCATCTAGTTTGAATTCAATAGGGCTGCCTTTCCGGACAGGCACTGTTATCGGGACAATCTGTTCATCGAAACGGCCTTCTTCCATCGCTCTGGCCATCCGCTCCTGACTTCGTTGAGCAAATTCATCCTGTTCTTCCCTGGAAACATTGTATTGGTCGGCCAGGTTTTCTGCGGTGGTACCCATTGGCGGGTCGCCGATTTCCTCCGGTGATAGCTGTGATTTGCGGAATTTAGGCGGCGCCGGGCTGTACGCTTTAGTAGGACGGTCCATCAGATATGGTGCCCGTGACATGCTCTCCGTCCCTCCGGCAATGAATACATCCCCTTCCCCTGCACGGATGGCCTGGGCTGCAAGTACGACCGCATTGATACCCGAGCCACACTGCCTATCCACAGTGAGACCTGGCAGAGAAGTGGATAATCCTGATTGAAGAGCCGTCAACCTGGCGATATTTCCCCCACCGCTCAATACATTGCCGAAGATTACATCATCAATTGCATCAGGTGTGATTTTGGCCCGTTTTACTGCCTCCTTGATGACTTCTGCTCCGAATACATGTGCAGGTACGGATGCTAATGCACCACCCTGCCTGGCAATCGGCGTTCGGACTGCCGATACAATTACAGCTTCTCTATTCATCTTATCGATCCATCCCTTCTTCATTCTTGTATCTTGCTACATCGCATTCGAACCGCCATCCACCACGATCGTCTCTCCCGTTATATGGTTGGAAGCAGCCGTCGCCAGGAATAGGGCCACACCTTTCAAGTCGTCCTCGCCGCCGAATTTACGGAGCGGCGTCCCTTCCAAGATTTTATCGCCGCCTTTCTCCAACAGCACTTTGGACATTTTTGTAGGGAAGAACCCAGGCGCAATGGCATTTACATGGATCCCGCGAGGCCCCCATTTGACAGCTAGGTCTTTCGTGAAGGTAATCACTGCACCCTTGCTGGAATTATAGCCGATAGCATCCATAAATCTCGGATCAGATCCTGTCAGGCCGGCGGTTGAAGCTATGTTGATGATTTTTCCAGATTTTTGTTCCGTCATCACCCTGCCAGCTGCCTGCGACATAAGAAATGTGCCAGTCACATTGACATTCAGCACTTTTTGGAAAGCTTCCAAAGGCATCTCATCTACTGGTGCTCCCCAGGAAGTACCGCTATTATTGACCAGGATATCGATTGTCCCAAATTCCTCTACTGTCCTGTCGATGACCCGTTGGACATCGTCCGGATCGGTAACATCACAAGCGACCGCTAGAGACTCTGCTCCTTTCTTCTTGAGCGCCTCACTGACTTCCTTGCAGTTCTCTTCTTTTCTTGAACAGACAACCACTCTAGCCCCCGCTTCAGCAAAACCTTCCGCAATTTGCTGGCCGAGGCCACGACCACCTCCAGTGACGATCGCTGTTTTACCGCTCAGATCGAAAAGATCCTTTACATGCATGCACATGTCCTCCCCGTATTATTGATATTTTTTCAACTCCTGCCTGGCAATCGTGCGGCGATGAACTTCATCTGGTCCATCAGCCAATCTTAACGTCCGGATGCTGGCCCAGCTGGAAGCAAGTGGATAATCATCACTAACCCCAGCAGCACCGAATGTCTGGATCGCCCGGTCAATAATATCCAGTGCCATATTAGGAGCAACCACCTTTATCATGGAAATTTCAGCTTTTGCTTCTTTATTTCCTACGGTATCCATCATATAGGCTGCCTTCAAAGTCAGCAGGCGTGCCTGTTCAATTTGGATGCGTGCATCTGCTATCCATTCACGGATGACTCCCTGTTCCGCCAGCTTCTTTCCAAAAGCTTCCCTTTCCTGCGCTCGTCTGCACAACAGTTCCAACGCTCGTTCCGCTGCACCGATCGTCCTCATACAGTGATGAATTCTACCTGGTCCCAGTCTTCCTTGGGCAATCTCAAAACCTCTTCCTTCCCCGAGAAGCATATTGGAGGCTGGAACGCGTACATCGTTGTATTCAATCTCCGCATGCCCATGTGGCGCGTGATCATAACCGAATACCGGCAGTGCCCTTTTGACTGTCACACCGGGGGTATCGAGTGGAACGAGAATCATTGATTGCTGCTTATGCCTCGGTGCTTCTGGATCGTTCTTCCCCATGACGATCGCTATCTTGCAGCGAGGATCTGCGGCACCGGATGACCACCATTTCGTTCCATTGATGATATATTCATCACCATCCCGAGTGATGCTTGCCTCAATATTCGTGGCATCAGAGGAGGCAACATTCGGCTCCGTCATGGAAAAACAAGAACGTATATCTCCACGAAGAAGCGGTTTCAGCCATTCTGCCTTCTGTTCTTCACTTCCATACCGTACAAGCACTTCCATATTTCCGGTGTCAGGAGCAGCACAGTTGAATACTTCAGGTGCCATAGCCGATCGCCCCAGGATTTCACATAAAGGCGCATATTCCAAGTTGGTGAGACCTGCTCCATATTCACTTTCAGGAAGAAATAGATTCCAAAGTCCTTCCTCTTTCGCTTTCTGTTTCAGCTCTTCCATGACCGGCGGAATGGTGGAAAATCGATCTTCATCGTTCAATTGTTCTGCATAGGTACGCTCGTTCGGGTAAATATGCTCATCCATAAATCGGTTCAGTCGATCCTGATAATCCTTCACTTTTTCGGAATACTCGAACTCCATGGCCGACACTCCCTATAAGTTTTAATCCGCTGCCATTTCTGCTGTGTCCTCAGACATGCTTAGAGAAACGGATCTTTCCTTTGATTACTTCTTTTTCTTTCTGGTTCACCGTCTTCACCCGAAAATCCACATACGAACCAGTATGCTCCTCCACTTCAGCCTTCAATGTGAGGACGTCTCCTAGAAAAACCATGCCAGAAAACCTTATATTATAATCCTGGATAAACCCTTCTTCATAGTAAGGGGTAAATAGCTTTGCCAGGTTGCCCATCGTCCACATCCCATGTGCAATGATACCTGGCAGTCCTGCCCTTTCTGCCTCTTCATCAATCGTATGGATAGGGTTGAAGTCACCGGAAGCACCCGAATATTTAATCAGATCCATCCGGCTGACAGGCTCAAGTGTCACCTCTTGGAGTGATTCACCTGTATGCAGTTCTGCTATATTCTTCATACATTCATCGCCTTCCTTACCGTTTCCGTAATAATAGTGACCATTTCCTCTGTGAAAACTATATTTCCTTGGACATCTTCGCCATATCTCTTAATAGCAAGGAATCCCATTCGCCCGTTACCGCCTGATTTTTCATAGTAATCTTCCACCACGGTATGACAGTAAAGCTCTTCTCCCACGAGTAAGGGCCGTTCGTAATGATATTTCTGCTCCCCATGGATCAGGCCTTTTTTCGGCAATCGAAGCCCTTCCACCGTTCCATAATCGAAGACCCTTGGAAAGGTCGGCGGCGCAATATTGCGACCATAGCTGGATTTCTCTCCAGTCTCCTCATCTATATAAATAGGGTGCGGGTCCCCGATGGACTCGGCAAAGCGCCGGACCAGCCCACGTTCTACCATATTTTTCACCTTGTCAGATTTTCTCCCGATCATATCTTTATACATGTTGACCTTACCTCCCTATTAATCCTTGGGGCCGCCTGCGACATAAATGACCTGCCCATTGACAAAGGATGATTTCTCGTCCGCAAAGAATGCGACCGCATTGGCGATATCCTCCGGCTTGCCGCTCCTGGCAGCTGGAATTTGACTGACAGCTCCTTTCACAAAATCTTCAAATGGAACGCCAACCCGTTCGGCAGTGGCCTTCGTCATTTCCGTTTCAATAAAGCCAGGTGCTACCGAGTTAGCGGTAATTCCGTATTTTCCCAGTTCAATTGCCAGTGTTTTAGTAAATCCCTGCAGTCCTGCTTTAGCTGTTGAGTAGTTGGCCTGCCCGCGGTTTCCAAGTGCTGAGGTAGAAGAAATACTGATGATTCGTCCATACTTCTGCTGTACCATATGTTTCTGAGCGGCACGTGAGGCGTTGAATGAACCTTTCAAATGGACATCCATAACCTGCTGCCAGTCGCTGTCCGTCATTTTGAATAACATATTATCCCGGATGATCCCCGCGTTATTGACTAATATATCCAGCTTCCCAAAGGTCTCTACTACTTCCTGCACAGCTTTTTCCACTTCTTCCGCTTCGACGACATTCGCTTTCTTTGCAAGTACAGTAAACCCTTGATCCTTGAAATCCTTCTCAGCTTCCGCCAGTGCTTCTTCGTTGATATCGAGTACAGCGATTTTGGCCCCTTCTTCAGCGAACCGCTTTGCTACGCCTTTTCCGATCCCACGGCTTCCGCCTGTTACTAATGCTACTCTTCCTTCAAATCTTCCGGACATGTCCATTCCTCCTAGAATGATAGAATTTAAATGAATTGACCAACTTTTACATGGCCTTTTAATAGATTCCTTGCAATGATCATCCGCTGAATTTCATCGGTGCCGTCATAGATTCTCCACAGTCTTGCTTCACGGTACCAGCGTTCAATCGGAAGTTCCCTTGTGTAACCCATGCCCCCGTGAATCTGCATGACACGGTCAACCACCCTGTTGCCCATATTGGACCCATACAGCTTGGCCATTGATGCAAGATGCCGGTTGTCCTCTCCTTGATCGAGGGTGAATGCAGCATTGAGAACCATCCATTTGGCCGCCTCAATCTCTACAGCAGAATCTGCAATCTGCCATTGGATGGCCTGTCTGTCTCCGATAGGCCGTCCGAATGTTTTCCGTTCTTTGGAATAGTCGATCGCCATCTGCAGCAGTCGCTCAGCTGCTCCGACAGCGCGGGCGCCTACAATCCACCTGGCAAAGCCGATCCATTCCAACCCTAGGTTATACCCTCCATGCAATTCGCCAAGGATGTTTTCTTCCGGTACAAGGACATTGTCAAAAACAAGTGCAGCAGGCCCCCATTCTCCCATCGTATCAATGTATTCCGATCTCCAGCCCATATCACGATCGACAATAAAGCAGGTGACACCTTCACGCCCTGTTTGTTCATGCTTTTCCTTGTCCGTAATAGCAATGACCATGACAAAATCCGCTTCATTCCCACCAGTGATAAACGTCTTCTCCCCGTTGATCACCCAGTCATTGCCGTCTTGAACGGCGGTTGTTTTAATGTTGCGGGTGTCCGAGCCGGCATCTGGTTCTGTCATGGCAAAACAGGACTTCTTTTCTCCATTGATGGTAGGAAGCAGATATTTTTCCTTCTGCTGCTCGTTGGCATAGTAAAGGATATTATCCGCTGAACCGCCAAAAGAAAAAGGAACGAATGTCTTGGCAACTTCCATGGAAACGATGGCCTGCATCATTTGTCCAAGATCAGCCCCGCCATACTCGCTCGGTGTATTGATCCCCCAGAATCCTGCTTCCTTCGCTTTCTGCTGGAGCTCTTCCTGCTTCTCGGCCGGCAGGCTAGGCCTTCCTTCCCTTTCATTCCGCAAGACGTCATTTTCCAATGGCATTAACTCTTTCTCGACAAATTTACGAATGGTTTCCTGTACCATTTTTTGTTCATCCGTCAACCTTAAATGCATATGATTCCCTCCTGTTTTACCGATTTTTATTGACTGCATACTAACTGGTTAGTTTCTTATATGCGGATTAACACTAGGAATATGTTTCCACCAATGATCTTTTTAAAATTTTCCCAACCGTGGTTTTCGGAAGTTCACTGACCATTTCCACGGATTGTGGAACTTTATATGCCGCCAGCCTCTGTCGGCAAAAGGCTATCAGTTCATCTTCGTCAAGTTCTTTTGCGTCTTTGGGAACTACTACTGCTTTGATCGTTTCTCCTCTGTACTTATCCGGGACACCGATCACTGCTGCCTCCAGAACATTTGGATGGGTATAAATCACGTCTTCCACCTCCACGGGGTAGACATTATATCCGCTGGCAATGATCATCTCCTTTTTTCGTCCGACAATATAGAAGAAGCCGTCACGGTCCATTTTCGCCAGATCACCGGTGTACAACCAGCCATCTCTCAGGACATTCTCCGTTTCGTCCGGCATATTCCAATAGCCCTTCATGATCTGTGGGCCTTTAATCACCAGTTCACCGACTTCACCGATTTCCAGTTCTTCATCGCCGGTAGCAGAATCCACTATCTTTGCATCTGTATTAGGGATGGGGATTCCGATACTCCCTGATTTCTGCAAACCTGCGATAGGGTTCCGGTGAGTGACAGGAGAAGCTTCGGATAAACCGAATCCTTCTGCAACATTCGTGCCGCTCGTCTTGTTGAATTTATTCAGTACTTCAACCGGGAGAGGAGCAGAGCCACTGGTGCAGGTCCTCAAACTGGTTAAATCGAATGGCTGATCCTTATAATGATTCAACAAGGCAATAAACATGGTAGGTACACCAGGGAAGATGGTCGGTTTAGTCTTTTCAATCACTTTCACTGTCTGTTCCACATCAAATTTCGGAACAAGGATCAGGTTTCCTCCCATGTAAAAGGTCAGGTTCATACAACTGGTCATCCCGTACACATGGAAAAGGGGGGAAATGGTGAGAACCCTTTCCTTACCAAGACGCGTCCGCACCTTGGATGTTGCATAACTCTGCAGCGTGTTTGCGACCAGGTTATAGTGGGTAAGCATGGCTCCTTTGGAACGCCCTGTCGTCCCACCTGTATACTGCAGGACCGCTATATCTTCTTGTGGGTTTATCATTACATTCGGTACTGGCAAGCCACGATCTTCCATATATTCATTGAATTTGCAATCGCTTTCAAAAGAGACCGGAATCAGTGCCTCCACTTCCGTCCGGTCGATCACTTCCTCAACGGCTGGAAGCAGCCGATCCAGGGCAATCAGGACTTCTGCCCCTGAATCATTCAGCACATGGAGAAGCTCTGACGACTTGTACATGGGATTGACTTGTACAATTGTTGCACCACAAAGCAATGCAGCATAATAACCGATTGGGTATTGTGGACAGTTTGGTAGCATCAGAGCCACCCTGTCCCCCCTATCGACTCCTATGTTTTTCAGGGAGGCAGCCACATTTTGAATCAGCTGGTTAAGCTGCTTGTACGTATAGGATTTGTCATGGAAGGTAACAGCTGTATGGTTCGGGTATTTCTCCACGGATTCATGGAATAATTTCGTCAAAGGTATTTCCGGAATTTCTATTTCCTGTGGATTTCCTTCGGCAACATGCTTAAGCCATGGTTTTTCCATTCACATTTCCTTCCTTTGATTGATATTTGTTCTGTTTGATTGAACATATTAACCGGTTGGTATGTTCTGAATATTTATAATATATTATAACAAAGCACAGAAATATTACAATGAATTTTATGTAATTTCTTAAAAAACAAAAAAAGAGAGTCGAGACACATTGCTCAACTCTCCACTTTTAATCCCTGATCAGCTTGTAGGTCCCAATTCCCTTTGCCAGTAAATTACCGGCTTCGTCCATCATCTCCCCTTCTGCTACGACCATACGGTATCCTTGTTTCACGATTTTTGCGGTAGCAAATACTTCTCCTTCTATAGAAGGGGATAAGTAATTGACGTTGAGACTGATGGTCGTGCATCTGGTTTTGGTCACTGAACGAATTGCCATCCCGAGGCTGAGGTCGAGCATGGTAGCATGCACCCCGCCGTGCAAGGATTCATTCGCGTTCAGCAACTCCCTCCTGATCGGAAGTTTGAGTCGTATATTCCCTTCCTCAAATTCCAGGATTTCAAAGCCGATATGCGAAAAGAAAGGACTGGATTCAAAGCTCTCTCGTACATCATTTAAACGTGTCGTCAATCCACCTTCACCTGCCTGCATCTGTTACCTATCTTCAGATTTGTTCGATCATGATGGCCATCCCCTGGCCGCCACCTGCACACAAGGTTGCGATCCCCGTCTGTTCCTTCCTTCTGATCAACTCATGGAGCAGAGTGGTGATAATTCTTGCACCACTCGAGCCGACCGGATGCCCCAAGGCGATAGCGCCTCCGTTAACATTCACCTTTTCCGGGTCAAGGGAGAGCTCCCGTATGACGGCCAGCGATTGTGCGGCAAATGCTTCATTCAGTTCAACGAGGTCAATATCTCCAACCTGTTTGCCGGTTCTTTCCAGCAGCCGATTCACCGCTGGAATCGGGCCAATTCCCATAATCTCCGGTGACACTCCGGAGGTTGCCCAATCGACAATCCGTGCCAGTGGTGTTAACCCCAATTCGTTTGCTTTTTCCTCTTTCATTATGATCAATGCGGAGGCACCGTCATTTCGACCGCACGCATTTCCGGCTGTCACTGTTCCCCCTTCTTTGAAAACAGGCTTCAATTTAGCCAGTTTTTCCAAAGTGGTCTGTGGACGAGGATGCTCATCATCCTCCACTAAAAAAGATTTTTTCTTTTGTTTGACCTCAACTGGAACAATTTCTTCTTTGAAGCGTCCGTCTGCTATAGCACTGCTTGCCCTTCGCTGGCTTTCGATAGCGAAAGCGTCCTGGTCCTCCCGCGAAATATCGTATTTCTCTGCAACGTTTTCCGCTGTCATGCCCATTCCAAGGTTCTCTCCATAAATTTCCTTCGGCTGTTGTCCTGCTTCTTTATTGGAATCCACCATTTCCGGCCGATCCCCACCAAATCTGGCATTTCTCAGATAAATGGGGGAGCGGCTCATACTCTCCGTTCCACCGGCAGCTATGATACCCGCATGCCCAAAAGCAATTTGCTGGATGCCGGAGGTGACTGCCTGCATGCCTGAAGCACACAGGCGGTTCACTGTAAAAGCTGGTGATGATTCCGGCACACCAGCTCTCAGTGCAGCCACCCTGGCAAGGTTGGATGATTCTGTAGTTTGCCGGACCTCTCCCATTATCACTTCATCGATTTGGTCGGCAGGCAAACCAGATCGGTTTACTGCTTCTTTGATAACGATGGAAGCCAGATGACCGGAACTGATATCCTTAAACGAACCTCCATATGTTCCGATCGGCGTCCGTACAGCACTTACAATTACATAGTTTTCCTGCATATTCATCCCCCTAACTATCAGACACCGACGTTCAGCTGTTTCAGTTCTTCCGTCAACTTCGGTACCACCTCAAACAAGTCACCAACAATGCCATAATCAGCTACATTGAAGATATTTGCCTCAGGGTCTTTGTTGATTGCAACAATGACCTTGGAGTTGGACATGCCGGCGAGGTGCTGAATGGCACCGGAAATACCGACAGCTATATACAGATCAGGCGTAACCACTTTCCCGGTTTGGCCAATTTGCAGAGCATAATCACAATATTCGGCATCGCAAGCCCCGCGGGATGCTCCAACTGCTCCCCCTAGTACCTCGGCAAGTTCATATAACGGCTGGAAGCCTTCTTCACTCTTCACTCCGCGTCCACCGGCTATAATGACGTTTGCTTCTGAGAGATCAACACCCTCCGAGGCTTTGCGGATGACATCCTTGATAATGGTACGTACATCTGATATATCCACATCTTTGGCCGTAACCTCACCAGTACGATCCTCATCCCGCTCCAATGGCTTGATGTTATTCGGCCGGATGGTAACAAAGGCCACCCCTTCCGTAATGGCTTTCTTTTCAAATGCTTTTCCTGAGTAGATCGGACGGGTGAAAAGTACCTCTCCGTCCTCATTGGAAATATCCACCGCATCGGAAACAAGACCACTGCCAATTTTTGCAGCTAGTTTCGGTGTCAAATCCTTCCCGATGGATGTATGACCCATGACTATTCCATCTGGCGATTCATCCTCAATTACAGCAAGAGCTGCCTGGCCATATCCCTCAGATGTGTAATCTTCCAGTTTCTCATCTTGGACCGTAATAGCGCGGTCTGCTCCATAACGGATGATTTCCTTTCCCTGTTCCTCTAAACTGCCGGCTCCCAAAATGACTCCGACCACTTCTGCATCCGCATTCATTTTTTTCGCCGCTGCAACTGCTTCAAAGGTGACATTCCTTAATTCTCCCTCTCTGCTCTCTCCGATAACCAATAATTTTGTCATGATCATTCTCCCTCCATCAATCTATTTTTTTACAGTACTTTCTTCTCTTCCTTCAATAGAGTGATCAACTCTTTTACCTGATCATCAACTTCTCCCTCCAGAACCTTTCCTGCTTCTTTTTCCGGCGGCAAGAAAATATCTATCGTTTTGGTCTTTGGTTCCAGTTCATCTTCATCCAAGTCAAGGTCATCAATCTCCAATTCTTCCAGCGGTTTCTTCTTCGCTTTCATGATTCCCGGCAAGGAAGGGTACCGCGGTTCATTCAGTCCCTGCTGACAAGTGACAAGCAACGGAAGGGCACTTTCGATCACCTCTACATCCCCTTCCACATCCTTTTCGATACTGGCTGTATCTCCATTGATCGTCAGGCTGGTGATCGTGGTGACATAAGGGATGTCCAATGCCTCTGCAAGCCTTGGCCCAACCTGGCCGCTAGCTTCATCAATGGCCACATTTCCTGCTAGAATCAAGTCTGCTTCTTTATCTTCAAAGAAGGCCTCCAAGATTTTCGCTGTTGTGAACTGGTCACCGTCTTCCAGGTCTTCCTCCGTATTGATCAACACTGCCTTGTCAGCTCCCATGGCAAGGGCGGTGCGCAACTGTTTCTCTGAATCTTCATCTCCGACAGTAACTACTGTCACTTCTCCCCCATGTGCATCCCGCTGGACGATTGCCTCTTCTACGGCATATTCATCATAAGGATTGATGATGAATTCTGCTCCGTCTTCTTCGATCTGCCCATTGGCTACATTGATTTTTTCTTCAGTATCGAACGTTTTCTTCAATAAAACATAGATATTCATATTCCCACTCCTCTTCTTTAAGTATATTGATAGAATCCTTTACCGGTCTTACGCCCAAGTTCTCCTTTTTCCACTTTCTCTGCAACGATCTGTGCGGGTCTATCTTCTTCCTTTCCACTTTCCTGATAACGCTGCAGTCTGACAAAATAATTCACATCTATCCCCGTCAAATCCATCAGGGCGAACGGACCGATTGGATGATTCAATGCTTTTTTACAAACCAAATCGATTTCTTCATGAGTGGCATAGCCATTTTCTAAAAGATAGACCGCCTCGTCCATCAGCTTCCCGAGAATGCGATTGGCAACAAATCCGGAGATTTCCTTCTTCAGCAACACTGGTATTTTCTCCAGAGATTCAATCAGCTTCACCGCCGTATTAGCTGTTTCATCCGAGGTATGTTCTCCTCTCACCACTTCCACCAGTTCCATCTTCAGTGGCGGATTGAAAAAGTGGACATTGCATACGTTATGTGGTCTGTGGAGTCCTTCCGCTATTTTGGAACTGACAATGGTTGAACTATTTGTCGCAAGAATCGTATCTTCTTGCGTCAGACGTTCCAGCTCGGCAAACAAACTTTTTTTCACGTCCAGCTTTTCCACGATAGCTTCAATGATAAAGTCGGCGTCCTTGACGGAATTCAGGTCGGTTTCCATGGACAGCCGTCCGAATGCCTGATCCACTTCCTCCTTTGTCTTCTTCTTTTTTTCCACCCAACGAGCCATTCGGGCTTCCAATGATTCCTTTGCTTTCCGGAGGCTCGCTTCTTCTATATCCTGCAGGATCACTTCATAGCCGTTCACCGCGCAAACCATTGCAATTTGTGCGCCCATTGTGCCGGCACCTATTACTCCAATGGTGTTTATATTCTCTACTCCCATTCAGATCTCCTCCTTTCAGTTTCTTTCTTCCTCCGCCCCGACCAGCTTGCGCTTTAATATTTTCCCTACCGTGTTTCTCGGCAATGCCTCCAACACTTCAAACAATTTCGGTACTTTATAGGGAGTGAGGCTGCGATAGCAGAAACCCTTCAACTCTTCCAAGTCAACGGATGCCCCTTGTTTGGCAACAACATATGCTTTCACAAGTTCTCCTTTTTCAGGGTCTGGCACTCCCGCCACAGCGCATTCCTCTATATCAGGATGTTCATACAGAACGTTCTCCACTTCCTGTGGGTAAACATTGAAACCACCATTGATGATCATTTCTTTTTTTCTGCCGACGATGAAGAAATATCCATCCTCATCTTGAATGGCAAGATCACCTGTATATAGCCAGCCCTCACGCAAGCTCTTTTGTGTCTCTTCTTCATTGTTCCAATACCCTTTCATGATCTGCGGTCCCTTGATTACCAGTTCTCCTACAGCATTCACTGGCAGCTCCTTATTGTCATCATCTACCACTTTACTGTCTGTGCCAGGAAGCGGGATTCCGATGCTTCCTACCTTCCTGACTCCTTTAGGCGGGTTTCGATGAGTGGATGGCGAAGCCTCTGATAAACCGAAACCTTCCCCGATGACTGCACCGGTTATGTTCTCGAATTTCCTAATCACTTCAACCGGCAAGGGAGCCGAGCCGCTGGAACAGAATTTCAAGCAATCCAAGCCATATTCCCGGACCTGCGGATGATTGATGAAGGCATTATACATGCGGGGCACCCCGGGAAAAAAGGTTGGCTGATGATCTTTGATTTTTTCCAAAACATCATCCACAACAAACTTCTTGATCAATAGATTCGTGGCTCCAATATAGATGCCTAGATTCATACCGCTCGTCATTGCGTATACATGATAGAGTGGGGTGGCGGTAAGCACCGTCTCCTTACCGAATTCCATATCAGCTCCGTACATGGCATAACTCTGGACGACATTTGCCACGAGGTTATAATGGGTCAGCATCGCCCCCTTCATGACACCGGACGTGCCTCCGGTGTACTGGATGACAGCAATATCATCTTTCGTATGCATTGGTACGTTCTTTTTCAGCGGTTCAGTCTGTTCAATCAAAGATGTAAGGGACAACTCTTCACTTGCCGGAGACCCGGCAATGAAACAATGTTTGAAGGCATATAGTCCTTTCAGCTGTCTTACGGTTGCTGCTATTTCCTCTTCTACAGCAATCGCAGCCATTTCTGCATCATTGGCAATCTGCAGCAACTCTCTTGACGTATAACGCGGGTTGATTTGAACTACCACCAGTCCCAATTTCATGGCTGCGTAATAGGTGATGATATATATCGGATCATTGGAGATCATCAAGCCGATCCGCTCGCCCTTCGTCAACCCAAGTCGATCCCAGGCTCCCGCTAGCCGGTCCACTTGCCCCTTCAAATCTTTGTAGGTCAACCTATCCTCTTCCTGAACGATAGCAAGACGGTCCGGGAAACGGGCAGCAGTTCTTTCCAATAAGGAGTAAACTGGCAGTTCCGGAATATGAATGTCTCTCCTCATCGCCTCAGGGTAGGCTTGGTACCATCTACGTTCCTCAAGCTTCTGCAAAGGCTCTCCCCCTCCTCCTGTTAAATTGGTGCTACTTTCCACTTATTCCAGTACACCTTCTTCTTCATAGTATTTTTTTGCTCCAGGGTGAAGAGTCTCTGGATCAATACCATTCAATGCTGTATCCAATGTGAAGTTCTCAGCACGTTCTGGCACCTGTTCTTCAAAAGCAGGGAGATTTTCCCAGAACATTTTCGTCAGCTGATAGACATAATCCTCTTCCAAATCGGATCGCACAGTGATCATGGTTTCCATCACATAGGTCGGCACTTCTTCATCGATCCCTTCGTATGTGCCCCCTGGCAGTGCACCGGCAGTGATACCGATCCCCTTTTCCTCAATGCTCTGCAACTTTTGCTCATCAATTGGAATAACTTTGATTGGACTGGTCAGCTCCATCTCCTGTAGAGCCGGTATGAATGGTGCCCCGCCTCCTAAAAAGACATCGACATTTCCATCCTTCATCATCGAGGCTCCATCAGAATAATTTCCATAAGAAATCTGCCCGCCTGCCTCTTCAATGGTCTGTTCATCAATCCCATACTCCTCCATCATCTTCCAAAATGCTACCGGTCCTCCTCCACCTTTAGGACCGAGGAAGATATGCTTGTCGACGATATCTTCAATCGTATTGATGTCATCGTTATCGGCAGAGGTGGCAATCGTTTGATAGACAGGATAAATTGCTGCAATGGCCGCAATCTCTTCAATCGGTTCGTCAAAGCCTTTTCCTCCTTCAAGGGCAGAGATGAAATCAGGCGTATAGTTTATACCCATCTGAATATCGTCCACTTGAAGGGATTTCAGGTTTGCCGTGGATCCCCCCTCAAGCTGCGTGGCGTTCAGTCCACTGAACCCTTCCGAATAGACTTCCGTCATGGTTGTTGTGATGGGATACCAACCCGACCCCATTGGACCAGAACCTATCTGGAGGAATTTGTCAGGTGCAGAGGGCTTATCACCTGATCCAGATGTCTGTTCTCCTCCACATGCTGCCAGTAGGACAGCAAGGGAGAGGACGACGAATGTTAAAAATTTTTTCATGTTTTCACCTTCCATTCAACCAATTATTTTTTTCATTTCTTCTATGCCGGCTTTTCTCATCTTCCACTGATAAATGACTAATCCTAGAGCCAATGCAAGTCCGATGAAATCCCCATAAACCCCCGGCATCACTAGGAATACGGCAGCAAGTAGACTGATGACTCTCTTAATCGGTACAAGGTCACCAAACAGATACCCCTCCAGGGCAGCTGCAAAAAAGATACAGCTGGTGAATGCGCTTCCAATTGCGACGATAATTTCAACCGTACTTCCTCCCTGCATAAGCAACACAGGATTATAGGCGAATATGAACGGTACGAAGAAACCTCCTAGACCAATTTTTATCGCATATAGGGCTGTCTTGAATGGGTCTGCACCTGCTATTCCGGCTGTGGTATATGCAGTAATTGCAACCGGAGGCGTCAATCCGGATAGGACACCAAAGTAGAAAACAAACATATGCGCTGCCACAGGATTTACATTAAGTTCAATCAAGGCCGGGGCCCCCAATACCGCCAGGATGACATAAGCGGAAACAGTAGGCATCCCCATCCCCATAATGATGGAAGCAATAGCTACCAGGATCAGCAGAAGCAGCAAATTCTGTCCCGCTACATCAATGACAAACCTGGAAAATGTAATGCCAAGCCCTGTCAGTGACACAGCTCCTACGATGATACCAGCTGTCGCACAGGCTGCAATTACGGTCAATGCACTTCTCGCACCACTTTCCAAGGCTGCAAGGACATCCAGAAAATTCATCCGTGTTGCTTTCCGTACCCAGCTTAGGACAAGTGTGGCTATAACAGCGTAGAAGCCTGCCTTCATGGGACTGAAGCCATAGACCATCAACCCGATGATGATCAGAATCGGCAGGAACAAATACCCCTGCTTCAGCAGCACCATTTTAAAGTCTGGCAGCTGATCTTTCGGAATACCAGCCATCTTCATGCGTTTTGCATGGAAATAAACCACCATTCCTGCGATGAAGAAGTAAATGACAGCTGGTATCAAGGCAAATAATGCCAGCTGTATGTACGGGATGCCGATGGTTTCCGCCATGATGAACACGGAAGCTCCCATGATCGGCGGCATGATTTGCCCGCCTTGGGAAGCAACCGCTTCCACTGCCGCGGAAAACTTTTTGTTATACCCAAGCTTCTTCATTAACGGTATGGTAAATGATCCTGTAATAGCGGCATTCGCTGCCCCATTCCCTGTAATGGTAGCTACCAGGGCACTGGAACCGACGGATGAAAGGGCGGGACCTCCTGTCTTGTTTCCAAGCAAGCCGAATGCTGCATCCGTGAAGAACTGTCCCCCTCCTGACCTCATCAAAAAGGAGCCGAAGATGACAAATAAGATCAATACCGTGGAACTTACATAAATCGGTTCACTGAAGATTCCCAGAGTACCGCTGAACATATGATCCACCATTTTCTCATAGCGGATACCGGGATGTGCCAAAGCACCTGGAAAGTATTGCCCGAACATGGTGTAGATTAGGAAGAAGATGCCAATGCCAGCCATCAAAATACCATTTGTTCTTCTGGTTGCTTCCAGTACCAGTGCGATAAACAGAGAACCGAACAGCATGTCTGAACTATTGATGTTCCCCTGCCTGCTTTGAATGGCTTCCGCCTGGCCAATCATGTATGTGGCTGTCACCACTGTGAGCAGAACGACCACAATATCGATGATTCCAAAACTTTTTCCTTTGCGGAAAGGAAACAACAAAAAGATCAATAACATCGCCCATAAAACATGAACACTACGCTGCTCCCAAGATGGCAGTGTACCGAAACCAGCTGTGTATATATGAAAAACAGATAATCCCACAGCCAGTAGGGAGATCAGCAGGACGATGAACCTGGACTTATTCCATTTAACCTTTCTGTTTTTCCAAACCTCTTCTGCATACGACGGTTTTTCCTCAATAGTAGTGTCGATTTTCCCAGTATTTACGGCCTCAGCTGACATGTCATTCACCCCATTTCCTATAACGTACTGCCGCCGTCCACGCTAAGTACCTGGCCTGTTATGAAGTCACTTGCCTCTGTCGCAAGCAGCAGAGCAGTCCCTTTAATGGCATGGTCATCGCCAATCCTGTTCAGCGGATTCTTATCCTTTATGGTATCCCCGCTTTTTTCCAGAACCGCCTTCGTCATCTTGGTCGGGAAGAATCCCGGCGCAATTGCATTGACATAAATGCCATACTGTGCCCACTTCCTGGCCAAGTCTTTCGTGAAATGTACCACAGCAGCCTTACTGGTGCTATAGCCTATGGCATTCAATACTTCCGGTGGCTCAGCTTTCAGCCCAGCAGCAGATGCTATATTGATGATCTTTCCTGCCCCCCGCTCGATCATCGTCTTCCCTACAGCCTGGGACATAAGGAAGGTTCCGGTGACATTCACCCGCATCACTTTTTCCCATGCTTCCAATGGCATGTCCTCGACATTTGCCCCCCAGGTTGTACCGCTGTTGTTCACAAGAATATCAATCTTACCGAAATCTGCGAGCACATCCTGAATTGCTCGGTCAATATCTTCTGCATTCCCCAGATCACATGCATAGGCTTTAGCATCCACTCCCTTTGCTGAGAGTTCTGCTGCTGCCGCTTCACATGCCTCTAATTTCCTTGAACACACGGCAATCGAGCAGCCAGCATCAGATAATGCCTCGGCAATCTGGAAGCCGATTCCCCTGCCTCCTCCAGTAATAAGCGCGACCTTCCCTTTCAATTGAAACAAATCAAAAGTGTTCATGTTCCACCTCAATTTTCATCCAGAATTTTTCTTGCTACAATCAGGCGCTGTATTTCATTCGTTCCTTCATAAATCTTTGTTATCCGTGCGTCACGGTAAAAACGTTCCACTGGATATTCTCCGATATAGCCGATTCCTCCATGAATCTGCAATGCTTTGTCAGCAACCTTGTTGAAAACCTCGGAAGCAAACAGTTTTGCCATGGCAGCTTCCTTGATTACTTTCTTTCCTTCATCGATCATTTCAGCGGCTTTCATTGTAAGTGCACGAGCTGCCTCGGTCTCTGTGGCCATATCGGCCAGCATCCATTGAATGGCCTGGTTCTCGGCAATCGGCTTTCCGAACTGGACGCGCTCCTTTGCGTAAGAGGCAGACAGCTCAATCAGCTTGTCACAGGAGCCTACAGCCCTTGATGCCAACCCTACTCTACCTTCTCCGAGAATCTTCAAGGCGTTCATATAGCCCATGCCCACTTCGCCGATGACATTTTCCTCTGGTACGACGCAGTCTTCAAAAATCAACTGTGCTGTATAAGACCCGCGCAGCCCCATTTTTTTGTCTTTCTTTCCAATGATCAATCCTGGAAAATCACGTTCTACTAGAAAAGCAGTTATGCCGCCTTTCGCTCCCTTTTCCTTGTCAGTCAAAGCAAACACCGTAAACACGTCGGCAACTGGAGCATTCGTGATGAAATGTTTGGTTCCATTCAGTATCCAGCTGTCCCCCCGTTTCTCCGCTTGTGTGGATAGGTTGGTCGCATCAGAGCCAGCACCAGGTTCAGACAGGGCAAAAGCGCCTATTTTATTTCCAGCAGCCATGTCCGGAAGATATTTCTGTTTCAAGTAATCGGATGCCAGTTTGACCAGGCCGGTGCTTCCAATCCCTGTATGGGCACTGATCAATGAGACGAATCCATTATGCGTCCTCCCCAGCTGCTCGAGTACGACCGTCTTGCCAACTGCATTCAATCCAATCCCGCCATATTCCTCAGGGATGCTGATCCCGAACAATCCCAGCTCTTTTGCCTTTTCGATTAAATGTTGTGGGAGAGCATCCTCATCTTCAATCTGTTGTGCATATGGTTCCACTTCTTTGTCTGCAAAGTTTTTTATCATTGTTTTCATTTGTTGCAATTCGTCCGTTACAGCCACCGTCATGATTAATTCCTCCCTGTTTTATGATGTTCACTAATTATATTGCAAATATCATGCCAACTCTCCCCCGAATAGACCACTATTGCAAGTAAACGCTTTCATATCAAGGGTTTAAAAATATTAGACACTTTTGAATGTTTCCATTTGTATCAATAAAAAATTCATAATTGAATCAATAACGCGGTAATCACCTGTTTTTTCGATTCATTTTTGGATTATCGATTCATTATTGAATCGAAACAGTTAAAAAAGGACCCCCTGAAGGTCTTGGCAGACTATTCGGGTGGTCCTGCTCCACATTCTTAAACCTGAGTGTAAGATGCGCGTACGTTTCCTCATTATTTGATTGGTGCTCCATCTATTGTATTTATTTCCGGATTGCCATCGTTTACAAAGGTCAACAAATGATAGATTGTTGTCAACGTCGGAACTTGCACTCCCATCTCACTGGCTTTTTTAACAATATAGCCGCACATGGACTCCACTTCCATCTGCCGTCCCTGCAGCCGGTCCTGAAGCATGGAGGTCCGGTGCTCCCTGGCCAGCTCCGCATTGGAAAAAATGGTGGAAAAAGCACGATCCATGTCCATTTTAATTCCGATAGCAGCGGCAGTGCCCAGTGCCTCCCTGCAAATGGCTTCCGCCGTCTGGCGTAGCGCGGGAGAATCAAGCACTTCTCCAACCCTCGCCCCCGCCGCAGCCGAAAGAGGATTGAATGTTACATTCCACAGCAGCTTCCGCCATTTTTTCTCTAGTATGTTACTCGCGTATTTAGTATCCACTCCTGTACGATGGAGGGCTTCTGCTAGATATTGAGTCCTTTCTGCCATGTTTGGATCCAGTTCACCTATTACCAGTTTCACTCTCCCCTGTTGGCGTATTTGACCGGGGGCTTCCCTGAATGCCTGAACATAGGTTGCTGCAGACAGCACTTTTTCCGGTTCGAAGATTTCCTGTAGTACTTCTTCATTATCCACACCATTCTGCAGGGTCAATATTAGGGCGTCTTTATTCAGGATTGAATGCAGTTGCCTGCCCATTTGGCCTGTATCGTTGGATTTAACACAAAACAAAACAAGGTCCGAATCAGCCAATTCAGCAACATCATCGGTGAATGTTCCGTCTATATGTATTTCCTCTTTCTCCCCCTTAATCGAAAGCCCATTAGCCTTCAGGACCTCAAGGTTTTTACCCCTTGCCAAAAAGGTAACATCATGCCCTCCTTTTTGAAGGGTACCGCCAAAGAAGCTGCCGACAGCTCCAGCTCCGGCCACGCCGATTTTCATATAACACATCCCCTTTTTTATTAATCATAAAAGTTGATCCCATATTTTTTCATTTTCCTGACAACTGTAGGCTGGCTGGTTTTCAATGCCTTTGCAACCTCATATGTGTTTGAATATTTCTCTACAGCAATGGCAATCATTTCCCTTTCCGCTGATTCGGCAGCTTCCTTAAGCGACATGATTTCAGCCTTTGTTCTCCTGCCTCCCTGCCGGTGATATTCTTCAGGCAGATGATCCATCTGGATGGTGTCTCCATCTGCCGTCACTGCCAATCTTTCAATAAGATTGGATAATTCCCGGATGTTACCAGGCCATTCATAGGAAAGGAAAAACTCCTTCATTCCTTTATCGAATTTCTTGTTTAGTCGATACCTTGTGTTTACTTGATTCAAGAATAGCCGGATCAACGGCAGGATATCATCCTTCCTCTCCCTCAATGGTGGAATATGAACAGGAATGACATTCAGTCTGTAATATAAATCTTCTCGGAATTCACCGGCTTCCACCATTTCCTTGAGATTTCTATTGGTCGCAGCAATAACCCTGACATTGACACTCTTGGTCTGAACACCGCCAATCCGCTGTATCTCTCCTTCCTGAATGGCGCGCAGCAACTTCACCTGGAGGTTGAGCGGCAATTCCCCGACCTCATCCATAAAGAGGATTCCTTGATCGGCCAGTTCGAACATACCTGGCTTTCCCTTTTTGCTTGCACCGGTAAAAGCACCAGCTTCATAACCAAACAGTTCCGACTCGAGCAATTCAGGAGGAATAGCCCCGCAATTTACTTTGCGGAATTCCCCTTCCTTTGATCGGGTGCTTTCCTCATAGATATAGTTGGCCAGTACATCCTTACCAACCCCCGTTTCACCGAGAATGAGAACAGTTGCATCTATATTCGCAATCCTGTCAGCCGTTTCAAAGATTCTTCTCATGGCCAGACTCTGAGCGATGAACCGCTTTGACTGCTGCTGATTCTTCAACTGTGACAACTCTTCTTTATATCTGTCATTCAGCTGATTCAGTTTCGATAATTTCTCCTGAAGCTCATTCAGATCGGAAAGGTCCCTGATATTGGTGACGATTTTTCCGATTTTGCCATCTTCATTAAATACCGGCGTACCTGTCAGAAGCGTTTCCTTGCCAGCATAATTCTTCTGCACATAGGAAACTGTCCGTTTCAATTCCAACGCTTTTTTGGAAACGGAATTTTTGAGAATCCCCCGCTCCACCAGTTCATCAACATTCTTTCCAATGTAATATTCTTTGGGAATGGCTGTAATTCGTTCAATGGCCGAATTTGTCTTCCAGGTCATTCCCTTATCATCGGTGATATAGATTCCATCATAGGAATTCTCTATCACCGCATCTAGCTCCCTGTTCAAATTCCGGAGTTCTTTGTTCTGCTTTCGAAGAAGGAAGAGCTCCTCGGTTTCTGTTCCGACCAACAGTCTATGTCCCTCTTTATCCAGCTTGCTTTCCATAAAAACAAATACTCTCTCTTCATGGACAGCCTCAATCAGCTTGGAATTTTCTTCTTTCATCCACATGGAAAACAAATCAGTTACTGGTGTACCCAGTGTGCATATTTGGCCAAGCATCTCTTCCAATTTCCCACTGTATCCAAGTAGTTTGTCTGTCGCATCCAGGACAAAGGCCGGAAAGGGAACCGTCTCCAAGGAATATGTTTCTATCATCGCCAAACCTCCGCTTCCATGAAACTTTCCTACACCCATCACTCAGGAACCATACTTCCTGTGTATCCCAGGTCTCTCGAAATCCCTTCTGCCGTTTGTTTTGCTTTCTCCAAAATGAATGTCTCCCTGTCTGGAGAATATTCGGTGACGGGAATGCTTACACCAACAGCGGCAATGACATCGCCTTGATAATCCCGGATAGGACAGGAGAAGCCCATCGTGTCCTTAAAATGTTCGGACCGGCTGATGGAGTATCCCGATTCTCGGATTCCCCTCAACTCTTCTTGAAGAAGTTCCTTGCTCCCGATGGTGTTTTCATTCAGCTTCCGTATTTCTATCTTTTCGATATACTGCTGTCGCCAGAAAGGATTCATATGAGCCAATAATAGTTTAGGGGCTGAGCCGGCATATAACGGAGATCTCCTACCTGTCTTAATGATTAGTCGTACGGGCTTGGAACTGTCCATTTTTTCCACGTAAACTGCTTCTTCCCCTTCCATTACTGTGAGAAAAACGAGTTCGTTCAACTCTCTGTTCAGTTCTGACATATGAGGTATCGCTATATTCCTGTAATCAAGTTGTTCAACTACAAGGTTTCCGAGTTCAAGAAGTTTGAGACCCAGTCTGTATCGGACTTCATGGCTCGATCTCTTTTCCTTGACCAGCAGACCGGCCTCTTCCAGCGAAGAGACCAGCCTGAATACGGTGGTTTTCGGCAATCGGGATTGATCAACCAATTCCATCAGTGACAACTCTCTTATTCCCTTGAAACACTCCAGCAGCTTGACCGCTTTTAAAAGGCTCTGACTCATCTTCGGCCCCCGTCCTTTTTTATAATGAGTTGTTTAGCGGACGGTACTCTTTTTCATTTCCCGAACCAACTCCCCAGCAATGATATTCCGCTGAATCTCAGAGGTCCCTTCATATATCTTGGTAATCCGTGCATCCCGGTAATAGCGCTCAATCGGGTAATCTTTCATATATCCAATTCCTCCATGGATTTGGACGGCGAGATCGGCCACTTTGTTATATACCTCGGAACCAAATAATTTAGCGATTGCCGCTTCCTTCACCACACGATGCTTCTGGTCTGTCATCCAGGCTACTCGATAGGTCATGGAACGAAGCACTTCGATCTGCATACTGATATCTGCCAGCATGTTCTGTACCGTCTGCACCTCCAATATCGGTTTCCCGAATTGCTCTCGTTCACTGGCATAGGATAGACAATGTTCCAACAGGCGCTCACATGAGCCGAGATTCCGTGCGGACAGCCCGGCACGACCGTTTGCCAATATCTTCAGCGCATTGACATAGCCCTGGCCTTCTTCCCCCAATACGTTTTCTGCCGGCACTTCCATATCCTCAAAGAAAAGCTCTGCAGAATGCGACCCCTTCAAGCCCATTTTCTCCTCAATATTGCCTAATTTGAATCCCGGAAAGTCCTTTTCCACAATGAAGGAAGTAATCCCCTTCGCCCCTTTGTCCGGGTCTGTTACTGCCATTACCGTGAATACGTGGCCATCCACCGCATTGGTAATATAATGCTTGGAACCGTTAATAATGTATTTATCTCCCTTTCTGACTGCCCTCGTCTTCAAATTGGCCGCATTAGAACCTGCGCTAGGCTCAGTGAGGGCGAAGGCACCGATCCATTCACCAGTGGCCATTTTAGGAAGGTATTTCTGCTTCTGTTCTTCCGTACCAAGCTCCACAATCCCCACACTTCCTATCCCGGTATGTGCCCCGATCAGTGTGGTAAATCCATTATGTGTTTTCCCCAGTTCTTCATAGAGCGCACATTTCCCGACCATATCGAGGCCAAGTCCGCCATATTCTTCCGGTATACTCAAACTGAAAAGTCCCATCTCTTTCGACTGTTCAATGATGCTTTCCGGAATTTGGTTTTCCTCTTCGATCTGCATAGCAACCGGCTCTACTTCTTCTCTGACAAATTTCCTTACATTCTCCCGCAGAAATTGGATATCTTCTGGTAAACTGAAATCCATGTGTACATCCCCTTTTATTTATTTTGAAATACTGCCTTCCTTTTTTCGATAAATGCCTTGGTTCCTTCCTGTTTATCCTCCGTACCAAAAACTACCGACTGTGAGAGCTTCTCAATCCATTGGGCCGTTCCCTCATCCACATCAAACCCTTTGTGGACAGCCATCTTGGCAAGCTGAACGGCAACCGGACCTTTCTTCAACACAGCCTTGGCAATCGATTCGATTCGTGTAGGAAGATCCGCTTCCTCTTCAACAAAATAGGTCGCCAACCCTATCCGTTCCGCTTCTTCTCCATCTACCATGCGGCCGGTGAGAATCATGTCCATCGCCCTTCCCTTGCCTACGATACGCGCCAGTCGCTGGGTGCCCCCGGCCCCTGGAATAATACCCAAATTCAGTTCGGGCAGCCCGAATTTTGCCTTCTTCGTTGCCACTCGTATATCACAAGCCATGGCCAACTCGCATCCACCGCCGAGTGCAAATCCATTGACAGCTGCAATCGTCACCTTTGGACAGTTCTCTATCCGGTTGTACAATCCCTGCATTCCTGGCACTAACGCGTCCAAAGGCTGCTTTTCATACAGCTGCTTGATATCCGCACCTGCTGCAAAGGATTTTCCGCCAGCCCCTTGCAGGACTATTACTTTAACCTCGGTCTGATTCTCCGCCTCCTCCATTGCTTGCCCGATTTCCTGGAGCATGCCGGCATCCAAGGCATTCCGAGCATCGGGTCGGTTCAGGGTCAGCCAATATATGCCTTCCTCCACGTTCACCCTTATATTGTTATACTCCATGTGCAACTCTCCCTTCGGAATAGTCATAGAAGCCTTGTCCACTTTTCCTTCCCAGCTTTCCGGCTTTTACATATTTTGTGAGCAATGGGCATGGACGGTATTTCTCTCCAAGCGTTTCATGGAGGTACTCCATATTCCGCAGCCTTGTATCTAATCCAACCAGATCGGCAAGCTCTAAAGGTCCCATCGGGTGGTTCAAACCAAGTTTCATTGCTTTATCGATATCCTCCGCAGATGCTACTCCTTCCATCAACATATTCATGGCTTCATTCCCAATCAGGCAATTCATTCTGGAAGTAACAAAGCCCGGGAACTCATGGATTTCGACTGGTTCCTTCCCAATCTGCCGGGAAATATCCATGATCTTATTAACGGTTTCATCGGATGTTTCCAGCCCGCGAATGACTTCAATCAATTTCATTTTATGGACAGGATTGAAGAAATGCATCGCAATCACTTTATCCGGCCGTGAGGTCTGGGCACCTATCTCTGTCGGGCTCATCGTCGATGTATTGGTGGCCAATATGGTATCCGGCCCGCAGATTTCATCCAATTGCTGGAAGATACTGATTTTCAAATCGATCTTCTCCAGTACTGCTTCCACAACCAAGTCTGCGTTACGGGCTGCTTTGGATATCTCCGGTTCCAACTGAAGGTTCGACTGGGCAATTTCCAATTCATCCTTCGATAAAAAGCCTTTCTGATGGCTTTTTTCCATCAAACCGGTAATATCATCTGCTGCCTTTTCCAGAATCTCTTCATTCAGATCATTCAGTACCACTTTGGAGCCGGAAGTGGCAAATGCATATGCTATTCCTTTGCCCATCACTCCAGACCCTACCACTGTCACTTGTGCCATAATTAGCCTCCTTATTGAATGCGCTTTCAGATACTTTCAAAAATACGGAAAGGATTACTCCTCCATCAGGTGCTGTCATTCCATCATGCGGAATTAAGATTCTGTTAATTTCTACTTTTAATTCTAATTAAAATATTGTTATAACACAAGTCCTTTTGAAATTTATTTTGACACGATATCACAAATAGCGTAGTAGCATGTCGCTGCTGAAACCCCTTCGCTAGTTGGGAGGTTACGGCGATTAACTACAGCTAGCAAAGATAATATACGTAGACTCCAGCAGGAACAGCACGAATAAAGACCCCAAAGAAAGTGTTCCTTGCTTCCGAGGAGATTGAGGACGTGCCCACGGAAAGCGAATTATCCTGCCGCAGCGGTGGCCAAGCATTCTATTTTGGGCAAAAGAAAAAGAACCAGAGGTTTCCTGGTTCTTTCATCCCAACATGCTGTATCCGCCATTCACCGCCATAACTTGGCCGGTGATCCAATCTGCTGAGCTGGAGAGCAGGAACATGGCCATTTCAGCGACATCCTCTGAACTTCCAAGCTTTCTAGATGGGTATTGCCTCATCAACTTTCCCTTGATTTCATCATCCAGGTCTCCCTGATCGATCATTCCCAATGCCATGCTGTTACATTGGATATTATACTTGCCTGTCTCTATTGCAAGTGATTTCATGAAACTGATGGCACCGTTCCTGGCTGCTCCAGAAACTATCAGGTTTTTATCACCTGTCCTCGCTGAATCCCCGACAATATTGACCATTTTTCCCTGCCCTGCTTCCCTCATGTCAGGAATGAACAAATATGCCAAATTCATCACACTGTGCAGGCAGACATCTACTTCTCTTTTCCATTCTTCCGGTTCATAGTGGAAGAATGTCTTCACCTGTGCCATCCCTGCGTTGTTCACAATACCGTGTATGGCACCAAGTTTCTGGTTCAGTTCTTTTTTTGCTCGTTCCACCTGCCGAAAATCAGAAATATCAGCCTGAACGACTGCACTCTCGACTCCATAAGAAGAAATCTCATCTGCCGTCTCATTTGCTTCCTTTATCGAGGTATGATAATGAACGGCGACATTGGCGCCATTCTTCCCGGCCGCAAGGGCAATCTGACGGCCAATGCCCTTGGCGCTCCCTGTCACCAGGATGTTTTTACCTGCTAGATCCACTTCCATACCGTCACCTCACTTCCTGTGGATTTCCTCATGTCCGTGCGCAATCCCCCTAACACATTGTCAGGCCGCCGTTGACCGAAAGCGTCTGACCGGTAATATAATCTGCTTCTTCCGAGGCGAAGAATGCCACTCCATTTGCAATATCTCGAGCCTCTGCCAGCCGCCGGAACGGGATCGCCTTCTCCAATGCCTTCACAATCCCATCATTATACGACCCGATTTCTTCTATGAGCGGGGTGTTACTTGGACCAGGAGCAATACAATTGACATTCAATTTATGCCTGGCCATCTCTCTGGCGATTGTTTTCGTAAAAGATATGATGCCGCCTTTAGCCGCAGAATAGACAGCCTCTCCACTGGATCCTACCCGGCCGGAGTCAGATGCCACGTTGATTACTTTGCCTGAACCATTCTCAATCATTACAGGCAGTATTTCCTTGCAGGTGTGAATTTGGCCCATCAGATTGATATCTACAATCGTCTTCCATGTATCCGGTTCACTCTTCAGAAAAGGCTCGACCTTATCCCACCCGGCATTGTTCACCAGGACATTAATTGTTCCAAACCGGGAAACGGCTTCCTCCACAGCTTTCCGGACACTTTCCAGGCTGGTGACATCACATCTTACGGCTGCTGCCTCTGCATTCTCCTCCTTCTTCAATATAGAAACTGTCTCTTCCGCATTGTCCATATTGATATCTGATACGACAATGTTCATTCCCTTGGCTGCTAAAGTTTTGGCTATTTCCCGGCCGATCCCCCGGCCTGCACCAGTGATGAAAGCTGTCTGTTTTGTCATGCAATTCCCTCCCGTTTTTTGGTTTGCGATTAGACATTCGATTTTTCTTGCAGCATCTGCCTCAGTTTGAATTTCTGTATTTTCCCACTTGGTGTCCTTGGAAAATCATCGACTACCTCCAAATATTCCGGCCAATATTGCTTCGCTACTCCCTTACTCTCCAGAAACACTTGGATATCCTTCAAGGTAAGAGGATCCCTGCCGGGTTTCATGCTTATGATGGCACAGGCTTTTTCCTGGAGACGTTTATCCGGCACAGCAACAAGCTGTGCGACCTGGATGTCTTCCTGTTCATATAAAATATTTTCCATGTAGGCTACAGGGATATTTTCCCCGCCTCGGATGATGATGTCCTTATTTCTACCGGTAATGCGGATATAGCCGTCTTCATCCATGGTCGCCCGATCCCCGGTGATGAACCATCCATCCACATGTTCCTGTCTCGTTATATCCATTCGCTTCAAGTATCCGATGAATTGACCAGGACCTCTGCTCAGCAGGGCTCCCTCTTCTTCAGGAGGGCATTCTTCGCCATTGGGATCAACCACCTTCACTTCCATGCTTGGAAATGGAAAACCATCTGTATTGGTAAGTTTCTCTTCCGAGTCATCAAGGGAAGTCAACGTCACCAGTCCATTCTCTGTCTGACCCCAGCCTGCGAGTATACTGAAATTCACCTTTTCCTTCGCTTCCCTGACTAATGGGCGGGGTACAGGGGCCCCCAAAGCCACAAATGCCCTTAGTGAACGTATATCATGGCTTTCAATCCCTTCATATTGGACCAAGTCTTGAAGAAATGGTGTCGCACTTGCCGTGAAGGTGATGTTTTCTTTTTTAATCAATTCAATGAATTCTGTTGGGTTCCATATATCTTGGTAAACAACGGTTCCGGCATAATGGGTAGGGAGTCTGACACCATAGCCGAATCCGGTCTGATGTCCAAAGGTGGATGGCATGAACATGACATCCTCATCGGTTAAACGGAGCCTGTCGATCCAATATTCCGTAGAGACGCAGAGTGTGTTATGGGTATGCATGACTCCCTTTGGATCGCCGGTGGTGCCGGATGTAAAAATGATTTCGGTCAATTCGTTCGGGTCATGTTCGATATCTTTCAGAACGGATGGGTCATTGATTCTCTCCCATGGTATATCCATCAGTTCGGAAAATGCCTCCATATCATCCGGTACATTTTCACCGATTACAAATACGTGTTCCAAACTTTCCCATTCTGGTCGCAGCCTTTGAATCATGGCTGGATAATCAAATCCCCGGAAGGTATCAGGGACAACGATCATTTTGGATTCTGCCATCCTGACCATATATCCGATTTCACGATCGCGATAAATAGGAATCAACGGGTTGGTAACAGCACCAATGCGCGTAGCCGCATAATGCAGGATGATAAACTCGTTCCAATTAGGGAGCTGGATGGAAATGACATCGCCTTTGCCAATTCCGTATTCCAACAAGCCAAGTGCCACACGATCCACCTTTTCCCTTAATTCCTGATAGGTATATCGACTCTTCTTATCAATGATGGCATCCTTTTCTGGGTTCTTCTCGACCGCAGCTTCCAGGTAATCCAGAATTGTTTTGTTCGGCCAAACATCCTCATATTTACGGATATATTCCTCTGTCAGCAAAGTTTCA
This sequence comes from Virgibacillus xinjiangensis, assembly GCF_042643145.1. NCBI lineage: Bacteria > Bacillati > Bacillota > Bacilli > Caryophanales > Bacillaceae > Virgibacillus > Virgibacillus xinjiangensis. The sequence goes on along the minus strand of NZ_JBHRSA010000058.1, from coordinate 82,097 downwards.
ACATTCATCGGCAGGCTCCTCCCCTTTTATCTACGGAATTTATTGAACTCTACAGGCCTTTTCTCCATAAAGGCGTTCTTGCCCTCCTGGGATTCCTCCGTGTCATAAAACATAGCCAGACTCCCCATCGACAACTGGGAAATGCCCTGGATATTGGCTGAATCAGCATTAAAGGAGTACTTCAGCATCTTGATCGCCGTCGGGCTTTTTTCCAAAATCTTCTCAGCCCATTCCTTTGCAGCTTCTTGTAAACTCTCTGCTGGCACCACTTTATTCACGAGTTTCATTTCCCTGCATTCTTCTGCCGTATATTGTTCACAGAGATACCAAATTTCCCTTGCCTTCTTCTCACCGACAATACGTGCTAAATAGGCACTTCCAAACCCGGCATCATAGCTCCCTACCTTTGGGCCGCTTTGACCGAATTTTGCCGTATCGGCGGCAATGGTCAAATCACAAATCACATGAAGAACATGGCCTCCTCCGATGGCAAACCCATTCACCGCTGCAATGACAGGTTTCGGGATATTGCGGATCGTCTGATGAAGGTTCTCCACTTCGAGTCCGATTCCCCCTCCAAGTCCGCCATTGTATCCGTAACCGCCTTCATCACCTTTTTCTTTCTGATCGCCGCCGACGCAAAATGCCTTCTCCCCGGCCCCGGTAAGGATGACGGCACCAATACGGTTATCATCCCAGGCATCACGGAAAGCCCAAATCAGTTCCTTGATGGTTTGCGCGCGGAAAGCATTATACACTTTCGGGCGGTTCATGGTAATGGTAGCGATTCCATTTTCTTTTTCGTATAAAATATCAGTCAGTTCCATGTTGATAACCTCCTATATTATTAATCTGTCATTTCTTGCCTGTAGTCGGCATCTGTGGTTCATAGGATCGATACTCTTTTCCTATCACATGTTTGGCGATGACCATCTGATTGGCCTGGGCAGTACCGTCACCGATTTCCAGACCAATGACATCCCGAAGTCGCTGCTCCAGCGGCATCTCTTTGGTATAGGCATAGTGACCGTTCAACAGCAGACACTCATGAATCGCCTCTTGGCTGTACAAAGGTCCCAGCCATTTCACGGAAGCAGATTCCTTGGTGTGCTCCTTTCCCTGGTCCCTGAGCCATAAGCCGCGATACGCTTGCCATTTCAGCATATCCAGCTTGGTATAATGGGTAACAAGCGGGAAAGATACTCCTTGATAAGTGGCCAGCGGCTTGCCAAAGGATTTTCTGACTTTCACATGTTCGATCGTTTCATCCAAACTTTGCAAGGCTGCACCGGTACATTGCAGGCCAATCAAGAGTCTTGACAGATCGAAACCGTTCATTACTTGCGAGAACCCTTTATCCTCCAGACCGATCAAGTGATCTGCGGGCACCCTTACTTCATTCAAGTAGACGGATCCCCTGCCGATTGGAATATTTCCCATGTCTTCATATCCCTTGCACTCGACCCCTGGAAGATCAGAAGGTACAATGAAAGCGCTGATGCCTCGGTTCCCTTTGGATGGATCCGTTTTCGCAAAAATGATAAATGCATCGGCTGCCACAGCTACACTGATGCCCGACTTCTCTCCCTGGAGTATATAGTTGTCACCATCACGGACAGCTGTCGACTTGATGCCGCCTGCATCTGTTCCTGCATCCGGCTCCGTAATGGCAATGCCAAGAATCTTATTGCCTGCAGCTATTTCCGGCAGCCATTCCTTCTTCAGATGTTCATCTGCATGATTGGTGATGATCTCTCCGATCAATCCGTTTAGCATCACCGCATAGGTTAAATTGAAATCCCCGCGTCCTATTTCTTCTGCCGCAATACCGGTGGTCACGCAGTCGGCGCCACTACCACCGTACTCCACAGGAATGCGCAGGCCATTGACTCCCAATTCTCCGAGCTTTCTCCATAAATGTGCCGGTGTGATCCCTTCCCGGTCCCATTTGGTATAATTCGGGAGGAGTTCATCCTTAGCAAACTCCTTGAGCATCTTGCGAAAATAATCTTGTTCCTCTGTAAACGAGAAATCAACCATGCTACCCCTCCTCTTCATCTTTTATAATGCAAAATGCATGCCAAAATGTTTTCTTGATATCACAGCTTTTAAGACCACTAGAATTTGCAATTCTACGTATCATTTGCAGATTTGCGAAAAAAGGCTGCAAATCAGTCCGGCTTCTTATTGACAACAAATTTCATATATCCAAGGGCAACACCCTCTCCACGTTGATTTTGAATGGTGACTTCGAGTGTCACCAAACCTGCTTCCCGCTTTTTCTGATGCTCTTCCTTTTCATGTACAGCTGCCTTGACATAGATGGTATCCCCAATGAAAGTGGGCTGGACAAACCTAAGGCCGTCCATCCCGTAAAAAACGGCTACCGTCGAACTGTTGAACCTCATCAAGCCAGTAGCAACAGACAATACAAGCATCCCATGGGCTATCCGTTCTTTATAGGGTGTTGCCTTGGCATACTCTCTGTTCGAGTGGATGGGAAACCAATCTCCACTGAACGCCGAGAACATAACAAGATCTGTCTCTGTAATAGTCCGTCCTTCCGATAACCAATCATCCCCCATTTTCAGTTCATCAAAATACTTATCGATCACGACATTCGCCTGCCTTTCTTCAATAGAATAGTATTGCGGTTAGTAGTGCTGGTACTGCGGCAAGTGTAGGAGCAATGATACCGGTCATGAAGATATGCTTATAGGCATCTTTATGCGTCAGCCCTGCAACAGCGAGGAAAGTAATCACTCCTCCGTTATGTGGTAATGCATCAAAGCCGCTCGACCCTATCACGGCAATCCGATGGAGAACCTCTGGGTGAAGACCCAAGTCCAAATAAGTCTGGGACAATGCCTCCATGGCAATCCCCAATCCACCGGATGCTGAACCGGTGATCCCTGCCAGCAAGGATGTGGATAAATACAGGGAAATCAATGGGCTTCCAGGAATATCAGTCAATGCCTGAGAGAGTACGGCAAACCCGGTGGAGGCAGCAATGACTGCACCATACCCAACATCCGCACTGGTGTTGACGATAGGAAGGACTGTATTGGTGGCTCCGACATTGATGGTGCGTATCTTTTTCTCTATATATGGCCAGAAAATGGCGATACAGAGTAATACGGACAGCATCAATGCGTAGAGCACTTCGATATGAAATAAATTGAGAAGGATCAGCAGGGATGCCGGTGGAATCAGGCTGACCAAAAAATGCGGTTTTCTCTTCGTTTGATAGGAACGTTCTTCTTCATTGTCGGTAGTTTGTTCTAGATTTTTCATGGAGTCATAGGTTTCTCCATTAATCTCGGATTTCTTCAAGATGTGTTTGAGATAGTAGAGGTTGAAGGTGATTAAAAAGATTGCTGCTACAATCCCGACGAGTGGAGCGGCACCGACAGTAGTACCAAAGTATTCCGTCGGTATAATATTTTGGATGGAGGGTGTTCCTGGCAGCATGGTCATCGTAAAAGTAGCTGAGCCAAAGAAAAATGCTGCCATAAATAAATGCCAAGGAATATCCAGTTCTTTGAACAACGGCTTGGCAATAGGAAGGACAGCAAATATTACGACATAGACATTGATGCCTCCATACGTCAATAAGCCACAGATTGCTACGATTGCAATAAGCACCCTTAATTTGCTCTTTCTCCCAATCGCTTTCAGAATCCCCTCTGCAATCACCCTGGCAGCACCGCTGTCATCCATGAATTTCCCGAAGAGTGCTGCAAACAGAAATATCAGGTAGAAGTTTTTTGCAAAGTTGATAAATCCGCCCATATAGGTTTCTTCGAGCGTTTCCAAGAGCGGCATCTGTGTCAGGAAAACCACCACAAGGCTTGCCATTGGTGCAATGATGATAATGCTGAAGCCTTTTAATGCGAGAAACATAAGAAAAGCCAGTGAAAATATGATCACTGCTACACTGTAAAACTCCAAAAACATCTCCCCCTCTTCCGTTTTCTACTACTATGCAAAAACTGTGCCAGTGGAAATACCGAGGGGACAGATAGTAGGTTTCTCATGGTCGAGTCTTTTATCACTTTTGCGAAACCAGGCCGCGAATCTAATAAAAAAACAACCTTAAAATGCGAAATTTCAAGGTTGCCATGTTCGTAGTCTATGTTGTTGGGAAAACATGTAAGCATACGTTAGATGTGCCGCTACGGAGGTTCCACTACGCTTTCCATGGTTGACACGTAAACTTCCTCGACTACGTTCTCCGAGGTCTCACCTTGCCACTATTCCCCTAGAAGTCTCCGTGGATTTCCTCCGCTGGTTGGTTAGGTGCTTATGCTAGTTGCTTTATAAAATGAAACGGTCGGAGTTTAATTTTTTGAGACATATCTCTAAAGGTGGTTCTCAACTCCAAAATCAGAAAGCTACACCCAGCGAAGATAAAATACGTAGACTCCAGTGGGAACAGCACGTGTCCAAAGGCCCCACAGGAAGCGCTCTTTGCTTCCGAGGAGACTGAGGCCGTGCCACGGAAAGCGAAGTATTTTATCGCAGCGAAGGCAGTCCTTAACATTTTTAATAAGAGATTAGATAAAGATGATCGCCATGGTCATTCCTTCTCCTGAAAACAGAAATTCACGTTCAGCGGAGTATTTTTGTCGCAGGGGTGCCGATAATCCATCTCTGTTTGATATAACCACTACGGAGTTATTTCAAGTTGTACTTGGAGATTTTCCGGTAGAGGCTGGCTACATGGATCCTCAACAAGTGGGCCGCCAATGAACGGTCACCATCCGCCTCTTTAAGCGCCTTCTGGATGGCATGGATTTCAGCATTCCTCACTTCAGCTTCCAAACTCTCCAAGGCAGTCGGCTGTTCCTCCTCTTTGGGAATTTGTCCGGAGAAGGAAGGAAAAGCCAAATGATCCATTTTTAACGTTTTGCCTTCAGCTATATTCATCCCCCGTTCGATATACGATTTCAGTTCTCTCACATTTCCGGGCCAATCATAATGGACCAGCCACTCCTCTAATTCCAAGTCCATTCTTTCAATTTCTTTCCCCATCTTCCGGTTATATTCTTCGATAAAAGCTTGTGCCAAGAGTAGAATATCATCCTTCCTCTGACGTAATGCTGGAATTTGCAAATCAAAGACGTACAACCGGTAAAACAAGTCCTGTCGAAATTTCCCTTCTTTCACAAGTGACTTCAAGTCTCTATTGGTAGCCGCAATCACACGGATATCCACATTTTTGCTGGCTGTTCCCCCCAGTCTTTCCACTTCCCTTTCTTGGAGCACACGAAGAAGTTTCCCTTGTGACTGGTATGTTAGTTCGGAGATTTCATCCAAGAACAAGGTGCCATGCTGTGCCAATTCGATCTTGCCAGGTTTCCCTTCTTTTTTTGCTCCGCTGAAGGCCCCCGCCTCATAGCCGAAAATCTCCGATTCAAATAAATCATCGGGAATAGCCACACAGTTGACTGCAACAAATGGATGGTTTTTCCGTGAACTCAAATCATGGATTGCCTGGGCAAAGAGCTCCTTGCCTGTTCCGCTCTCACCTGTCAAAAGCACCGTTGAATTGCTGATGGCAATCTTTGCAGCAAGATCCTTCACCTGACAGATGGAGGCGCTGTTGCCCAATATTTCTCCAAACCCATAACGGTTGTCCCTTTTCCCTTTGCCTTTCGTCCTGTCCATGGCCTGCAGCATGAATTGGAGTTCTTTTTTATGTACATCGTTTTCTCTCAACAAAACTTGGTACGTCCGGCCACCAACGGTTTTTTCTGATTGGTACAGACAGGGGACACCTGCGATTACTCCGTAAAACACTCCGTCCTTCCTCCTAGTGCCGGCTTCCTTGATGACTGCATGAACACTGCAGTTCAACACTTCCTCCTCTTTTAATGAAAAATGATAGGACATAGCCGGCGATATATCCTTGATTCTCCCTGTGTGGTCCGTCACCAGTTTTGCAGCCTGTACTTGTTTCTCCAATTGTCCGATATCATTGGTCATCCTTATCACCTATTCATCCGCTTTGGATAGTATATATACCACAACCTGCCCCTTGATCACTTCTACCCCATCCGGATTAAGACAGGTTACCTTTTGCGTCACCCAATTTCTTTCTTCATTGATATCAATGACTACCAATTCCGCGGTGATATCCTCACCGACATGTACTGGTGAATAAAATACAAGGTCTTTCTGTACAAGGATACAGGGAACGCCCGGGAGTCTGTCACTGATCACCTGAGTGATCAGTCCCTCCGTCAGCAGCCCTGGCACCGGGGCTTTGCTGTATCTCCCTGCCCATACCTGTGCATCCTGGTCATATACCGGATTATAATCCTGCGTGAGTTCACTGCATCGCCGGACATCCTCCTCTGTAAACATTCTGCTCAGCCTTGCTGTCTGTCCATTATATAAATCAGTGATTGCATAACTCATTTTACCTTCTCCCATTGTTCCAGAATATGCTTACAAAACATGTCTTCACCAGTCTTACCTACGTAAAAAGGAACAAGGCATCTACCTCTATGGTGCCCTGTTCCTCCTGATAAGCTGCTATCCTATTGAGTAGCCGTTAAGGCCGGCTTCCCTGTAAATTGAATCTCCGTTCCAGCCTGTCTACTGCCTTCTGATACGAATCATCCAGCTCAGCAACTATTTCCGCCACTGTCTGAATGTTTCGGATGGATCCGATACCGTGTCCGGCACCCCAAATGTCCTTCCAGGCTTTTGTATCCGATCCGGATTTATTAAAATTGATTTCTTCCTTTTTTTCCAGCTTTGATGGGTCAAGGCCGGCCTTTGTAATGCTAGGTATCAGGTAATTCGCATGGATTCCGCTGAAGGCATCTGTATAAATGATGTCTTCGATGGCGGAGTCAACAATCATTTCCTTATACTCCTCTGGTGCAGCACTTTCTGCAGTCGGAATGAACCTTGTTCCCATATAAGCAAAGTCCGCGCCCAGCACCTCTGCCGCCAGGATATCTTCCCCTTTTGACAATCCACCACCAAGAACCACCGGTCCATCAAAGAATTCCCTGACTTCATGCAAGAAAGAAACCGGGTTCAGTACACCGGCATGTCCGCCCGCTCCGTTGGCAACCAGGATAAGTCCATCCGCACCTTTCTCGACTGCCTTCCTGGCGAATGTCGGATTGATGACATCCGAAAAGACAGTTCCTCCATATTCATGGACGACTTTGATAACTGGACTGGGATCTCCCAGAGAAGTGATGACAATCGGAGGCTGATACCTCCCGATTCTCTTCAAATCCTCTTCATAACGCTTATTGGAGCGATGTACAATGAAATTGATCCCCCAAGGGGCAACAGTTGCAGTAGGATCCTCTCTTCTCCTTTTTTCCAGAGATGTACTAATTTCTTCCATCCACTTCTCCAAATCCTCTCCCGTACGGGCGTTAAGGGCTGGGAAGGTTCCCGCAATACCATTCACACAAGCCTCCACCACCATCTTTGGCTTGGAGATGAGAAACATCGGTGCCATGATTACCGGCAGCTTCATCGAATGCTTGAGAGAACGGGCTTTACCATCGGCCATAACGGAACATCCTTTCTTCCTTACAGTTTAAATGGCTATAAACACTTCTATTTTGCCTTTCATTATCTCTTGGCCGCGCTGATTAAGTACAGTTGTCTCGAAGGAAATGATTCCCCTGGTCTTGTCCGTGATTTCTTTTTTGTTGATGACTTTGAATATTCCTGTCAAAGTATCTCCTGGACGCACTGGTCCCTGCCATTGGATCTTGTCCATCCCCAGACTCCCCCTGGCATCTTCACCTAGAATATCCATCTTGATTAATTCGCTCCAGACGGCAGTCAAGACATGGAATCCGGATGCAGTGATGGAACCATACGGCCCTTCTTTTGCCGCTTCCTCATTTGTATGAAGAAACTGTGGATCATATGTATCGGCAAAACCTTTTATTTTTTCTGTAGTCATATGAATTTCGTCCGTAAAATACGTATCATCTACCGTGAATTCATGAAACTTCATGTAATTACCCCTCTCCCTACTTTATCTTTCTATTATAGCTTGTTTTCAGAAGGTAGAGAAAGAGGAAAGAATCACGGAGACGGCAAACGCTTTCAAAACTGCTTACATTCATAGTAGTAACTAATGAGAAAGATGTCAAGATAAATTTCCGAAAATTTAAACATTATCGAACAAAAAAAAGAACCAGGATAACCTGGCTCCCTTCGTATCTCAGCCAAAAGCAACCCTTGCTTGTATATAGATCTGTACACCAACATACAATGCCAGGGCATATTTCCAGTTGAATATGATACCATTTTTCAATCCACTCAGTCCGTTCGCCCCACTAAGGATGATCAATGGCATGATCAACGGGGAAAGAAGAATGGAGATAGCACTGCCTGTAGTAATCGCCAGCACAATTAATTCCGGTGGGTAGGGAAGATGAATACTTTCCAGAATACCGCCGACAAGTACCATGACAGTCAGTGGTCCTAAGGCGAAGAACCCAAGGATAATCACCATAAACGGCAGAATATGCAGCACATTCATAAATGGTACGGCCTGTTGAAAGGCATAAAGACCATTCACCATCTTATCCGGGAACACTGTTTGGTTCAGCCCGAAAATCATGGTACCTGCACCAAGCATGATACAGAGCTGGTACGCCTGGGGAGCCAGACCATCTTCATAATGCCTTCTAGCCTCCAACATCAGTGTCGGAATCCTTCGCTTTATCAAGTAGTAGGCAATGATCCAAACCAGCACTACCAGCGGAATCAGGACAAGGAGTGGCATATCTGCAAGTCCGTTGAGGAGAAAAATAGTTCCGAACAGTGTAATGAACAGGATGACAAACTCTTTCACGAGACGATTGACTTCCTCTGTACCGGCAGAGTCTTTCAATACTTCTCCTATTTCCCTCTGCAACCCCTTCGTCAAATCTACCTGATATCGTTTCTCTTCAAAGGTTGAAAAAATGATAGCGAGAATCACTCCAAAGATGGATACAGCCATCCCTTGGAAGATCGATATTCCCAATGGAGCATCCATGACTTCGACGACAAAAGCAAAACTGGGAATACTGACGACCCAAAGGACAGATAAAGAAAACCCCCGAAGCACAGCCGTGCCCTTCAAATGCTCCCATGCCTCCCCTTTCTCCTTTTCCAGCAGCCAATTTTCAAATTGAAGCATCATTGGAATGGCACCAAACATGAGGAAGTAGGCAATCACCTGGGTCAGCGACATCATACCGGCATAGAATTTCCGGCTAGTATCAAGAAACCGGTGACCTGCCTGCATGATGGCTTCCATATATGCTTCCCCTCTCAGTACCCAGCCGATGAGAGGAATGACCACGATCAGCCCGATCATATCGCGCATTTGGATCAATCCACCGTGCAGGCCAGCAAATGACGAGCCCTCTGAAAAGATGATCAGCATGGCTCCTATCAGAAACAAGGTAAGCGGCATCTTTATTTTCCCTGGTGTATAATACAAGACAGCACAGATAAAAATGCCCAGGCCGGCAACCCCCAACGCCAGCAGGAGAAACTCATTTTCATAGAAATATGTAAAGAAATGCAATAATGCATACATGATAATGAAGACCCTTAAAGCTAGTGTGATATAAGACTGCATAACACTTCCCCTTCTTCCCGAATGATGACCCAAATCTCTTCCATGTTATCACGTATAGCTGAAAGCGCAAGATGTCCGGAGAACTGGTCGTTTTGTATAATTAAAGATTAAAAGATTAATACCGCAAAAAACTGAAAGCCCGCTAGGACTTCCAGTTTTTCAAAGGCATATGTGGCTCACCACCTAATATCGGAGCGCATTTGATTCCAAACCTACCAAAACCCTGCCATAGTTTTCCTTGGTGATGGATGGGGACAGCGAACGATGAGAGTGCAAGGTCCAAAAATCCCGGAACAGGCGCTGCAGCGGATGTCCTTCATATACATACCCGGACCCGCTGGACAGCATGACAATATCGAATGCTTCTCTGCATAGTTCATTGGCATGACCAATATCTGCAAGTGTCCGGACCCGCGCCTGACGGTCCATGTACTCCCCGCTTGCTGCCCATTTATCCAAATCTTCCGCCACACGCTTGAAATGCATCTCAGCGGAATCGATCTTCATCGCAGCATCTGAAAGCTGGAGGTGCATACTTGGCGCATCCTTCAAATACTCTACACCGATATGGGCTGCTTTCCGCTTCGGCAGGAATTCGATGACAGATTCATGCGCAGCTTTAGCCAATCCGAGTGCAGGCAGGCCCAAAGACAGGATCAGTGCTGGGAACAATGCCGTGTTGTATAAGGGAATATCACGCAAGTGCTCGGATTCGAAGTTACCGTTCAATGCCTCCGAGAAAGACACCGCCCGGTGATCCGGAACGAAGACATTCTGCATTTTTACACTGTTGCTTCCTGACCCTTTCAACCCCATGACATACCAGTCATCCTGGATTTCCATATGGTCGAACGGCAAAGTCATCAACACCTGATCGACCAATTCTCCTTGATCATTGGTGATCGGCATACCGAAGTACCCCCAGGTTGCATGGCGGGATCCCGAGCAGAACATCCAAAAACCTTCCTCCACCATGTAACCGCCTTCAACTTTCTGCGCTTTGCATTGCCTAGGCTCGTAGACCCCCGCAAACAAAACCTCTTCTGGATTACTGCCAAAGATCTCGTCATGGGCTTTTTCTGAGAAAGACTCGGCTACCATCAATTCGCGGATACCGCATAAGGCCATGATCCACCCGGTGGATGCACACCCCTTGGATAATTCCACTACACAATCTGAATATGTCTGGATATTTGTCTGATGCCCTCCATACCTCTTTGGACGAAGCAGGGTAAACAGTCCGCTTTCTTTCAATTCCTCGATGGTCTCTTGAGGCAGCTTGCCTAGTTCTTCCGTTTCTTTAGCTCTTTCTTTCAGCTTGGGAACCATAGCTTTTGCTCTTTCCAGAAAGGAAGCTTCCAATTGCGTCGCATTTGTCATATGAATCTCTCCTTTTCATCACGGCTGAATCATCTTTAACTATAGTTAAATTTTAAGTAATAAAACCCACCAATGATAGATAAAAAAGCGTTGGATATTTTTGCATTTTCAAGTGAAATTTATTTGTTTTCTTCCTGCCTCATCTTTATCTACTCAACATAGCAGCTATGCCGGCACTTAATTGCGGAAACAAGATGAAAATGATAACATCCAGGATCAACACCGCGATAAACGGAAGAGCAGGCTGAATCAGCGACTCATATCTGGTGTTTCCTACCTTGGCAGCCACGAACAAGTTCATGCCGACTGGCGGGGTAATCAGTCCGATTGAAAGAGTAACCACCATGACAATACCGAATTGAACTGGGTCCATTCCCAAGGAAGTCACAATTGGGAGCAGGATCGGTGTCAGGATAATAATTGCTGACAGTGCTTCCATAAACATGCCAATCACTAACAAAACAATAACAATCATGATGAAAATGATAAAAGAAGGCATATCGGTTCCACTTACATACTCCCCCATCATATGGGGCACTCGCTCGACCGTGAGCCATAAACCGAAAAATGATGCCGAAGCAACAATCAGAGAGAGGGCCGATACCATCAGCACGGTACTGAGCAGTATCTCCCTGAAAACCGAGAACGTGATTTTCCGATAGACGAAAATCCCGATAAGCAGTCCATACACAACAGCAACAACCGATGCCTCCGTAGCGGTGAAGAATCCACCGTAGATGCCCCCCAGTATTATGACCGGCATTAAGAGAGCTAGGACGGCATCGAGGAAACTTCTTCCCATCTGGCTGAACTTCTGCTGTTTGCTTGTTTTATAGCCTTTCAGGGCAGAATAGATATAGGCTACCACCATCAAGGAAAGTCCGACCATCACACCCGGTATGATTCCTGCAAGAAACAGATCACCAATGGAAACACCACCAGTAACGGCAAATAACACCATGGGAACACTGGGCGGTATGATAACCCCGGTCGTCCCGCCGGCAGCCTGTACAGCAGCCGAAAAATTCCGGTCATAGCCTGCTTTTACCATCGCTGGAATCAAAATAGCGCCAATTGCAGCGGTGGTAGCAACAGATGAACCGGATAATGCAGCAAAAAACATACAGGTCACAATCGATACATGAGCCAGCCCGCCCCTCATATGGCCAACCAGACTCCCGGCAAAATGGACCAGTTTCTCAGAGATTCCTCCATGCTCCATAATTTTACCTGCCAGAATAAAGAACGGGGCAGCCAACAGAGGAAAGGAATCAAGTGCTGAAAACATACGTTGGGGCATTGTGCTGACATCTACACTGCCCGACAAAAAAACGACGATGAACGTAGCTAGACCTAAAGCGACGGCAATCGGAACATTACTAATGAATAAGACGAACAGAATAATCAGCAATGTAATAATCATGTCTCCAACCTCTCCACGCTACCGTTTGGCTGGCTCCAATTCCTTCTATTAATATCGATGACATTCCAAATCTGAAGCAGCCCGCTCACAGGTATAACAGAATACATCAACCCCATCGGCAATGACAATGCCGGGGAAGTCTGACTCATGGAGGAGTTCATCAATTGGATCCCTGTGGTGATCAATAAAATAAAGAATAGAATACAAACAACAGTAACGAACACTTGCAATACCCTCTGTAAATGGAATGGCAATTTTTCCTTCATTGCTTCAATACTGATATGAGTCCCATGCTGGAAGGCTATGCCCCCTCCCAGAAAAACCACCCAAATAAACATGTAACGCGCAAGCTCGTCCGTCCAGGAAAAGGATGAATCAAGCAGGAGACGGGTGCATACCTGTAGAAAAACGAGAGCGACCATGGCGAGCAAAAGAGACATGGTAATAATCTCTGTCGCCCGGTTGATCACATGTAAAATTCTATCCAAACTTCTCCCCCCTCAACAGCAAGAAAGCAAGCTGGCCGCCTGCTTTCTGCCTCTGATAATTACTGAATGGCACTTTTACTCAACCTCTGTAATCCTTTCCACCAGATCTCCGAATCTGTCTTCATGTGTATCATAGACAGACTGAACAGCTTCTCTGAACGGCTCCCGATCAATTTCATCATTCGAGATGATTTTCACGCCATTCTCAGCAATCAGTTCCTGGGCCCCTTCTTCATACTCTGAAAAAATAACATCATGGTAATGGGTATTATTTTCTTCCACTACTTCCATCAGTGAAGCCTGTATGCCATCTTCCAGCGAATCAAATTGCTCTTTATCCATCAACAGTACACCGGCACGGTAATTCATGGCTATTTCTGTATAATGGTCGGTCACCTCATACAGCTTGCCGCCGGTCATCACCACATTGACGGCATCCGTTCCGTCAACCACCCCTTGCTGAATTGAGGTATATAATTCAGTAAAAGGTATGGGCACGGGATCGGCTCCGAGCGCCTTGAAGGTATCAACGAAAATATCATTCTCCAAGGTTCTCATCTTCAGTCCTTCCACATCCGCAGGCGTCCGTATCTCGTGTTTGTTATTAACTAGATGCCCTTCCCCATAGTCCAAAAAAGTCAAAATTTCGTATCCCTGCTCCCTGGCCAGATCTTTTAGTTCCTCTCCGATTTCTCCTCTCAGCGTCTGATGGGCATGATCAAGGTCACGGAATAAGAAAGGCATGTCCAGTACGCCGATCTCAGGAACGAAGTTAGACAGCGCCCCACTGGTCACGAAGGCCAGGTCAATGGTCCCTGACCGAAGCTGTTCGACCATTTCCACCTCTCCGCCAAGCTGGCTGGCCGGAAACACTTCTACTTCAAGAGCTCCTTCGGTTGTCTCACCCAGTTCCTCAGCAACTTTATCTGCAAATATACCGCCTGGATCTGCAGCAGGAGCTGAATGGCCATATTTCAGTGTCAAAGCATCTCCACTGGCGCTTGTCTCATCCGTTCCTCCATCACAGGCAGCCAATAGGGCTAGGAGAAATACTGCTCCCACCATTAACATCATCTTTCTCATACGGCACTCATCTTCCTTTCCTATTTAAATTACTTGCTTGTTATCCTGTGACATGAGGAACGTGGAATTTTCTCCATCATATCCTCCTTTCACATTTTCATCTTCAAACATCCGCCACACAGCGGAAGCCAATGTTTCCGGTAGAACTGTCTGGTGTATTGGAAGTACGCGCCGCTACCCTATAGCGGTTGCAGTAGGAGCGATGGCAAAGATAGGACCCTCCCCGCATTACTTTTGTCTCTCCTTTTTTCGGTCCTCTCGGGTTTTTGGTTCCTCCGCGTTTGCCAACCCTGTTGGTGAACCAGTCGGAACTCCACTCCCATACATTGCCTGCCATGTTATATAGTCCATAGCCATTCGGGGAGTATGCATTCACAGGACATGTTCCTGCATAGCCATCTTCTGCTTGATCCTTAATAGGGAATTTCCCTTGCCAGATATTGCATTGATGTTTATCTCCCGGGGTCAACTCATCTCCCCATGGGTACATCTTTTGCTCCAGTCTCCCACGGGCTGCAAACTCCCACTCTGCTTCGCTTGGCAGCCGCTTTCCCGCCCATCTGCAGTAAGCAATGGCATCATTCCAAGAGACATGGATGACTGGATGATCCATCCGGCCATATATATTGGAGTCCGGGCCCTCAGGCCTCTTCCAGCAGGCTCCTTTGACCACCCACCACCAGGGAGTAGACTCCACCCGCTGGGTGACTTTTTTGGCCGTTTTCGGACTCATATATTGATAAAATACAAAAGACCATCCGAACCTTTCTGCTTCTGTTTTGTAGCCGGTATCTTTTATGAATTTCTGAAATTTCCTATTGGTCACCGCATGGATGTCCATATAAAAAGAAGACACCTCTACCTCGCGTATCGGCTTCTCTCCATCTTCTGGAAAACTATATTTATAATCCGTCCCCATCAGAAACTTCCCTCCGGGGATAAAGGCCATTCCCTGTTTGTCCATGCGATTAGTTTTCGAGGGTTCTGCAACCTGTATATTCCCTTGGGTACCACCCCGACTGGCAGCAAAGCAACTTTTTTTGTTTCCCATGATGAATCCCCCTCTCTGCTTCCCTATCTATAAAGATTGCTTCCACTCCGGAACTCACATCCAAGTCCCAGAGTGGAAGTAATTATCAGAAACTACCATTCACCTATTTACTTCTGTCCTTCCAGATCATAGATTACTTTCTCTATCTCTCCACCAAACTCAAATACACCATTCTCCCCATAATTAGGTGTTACTTGATAGAGACTGTCCTTTCCAATACTCAATCCTTCGAAGGAAAGCTTGAATGGGTGGGTTTGGGCAATTTCTCCCTTTCCGATCTGTTTTTCATCCGCATATAAACTAGTAATGCCTTGATGATCCTCTGTTTTCTCGAAATGCATTTTCACAGTGGTTTCTCCTTCAGGTATTTCCTCATCTGATTCAACCCGATATATTTCATTTCCCATGTTGTATTCATATACCAATCGGTTGTCCTTTAAATAAAGGGTATACCCACTTTGGTAACCTCCAAGAGCTACCAGGACACCCTCCTCTTCTTTACTGTCCCTATGAAGCGGTACGGTAATAGAGAATGATCTATTCAAAATGAAAGGACTGGCAGCTTCCGGCAGGTGGGACATATTCGGATAAAAGATAAATTTATCTTTTGCCCGCTGTGAATCCTCTGGCACGGATAGAAATCCATCTGGTCCCAAGTCTGTCATTGGCAGAACATCATACTTCTTCGCTTCCTTTTCAAATAACTTTTGCATCTCTTTCAGTTTTTTCGGTTCTGCTTCTGCAAGGTTTTTAATCTCTGTTACATCTTCAGCCACATGGTAAAGCTCCCACGGATCATCCTCGAATGGTTCTCCAAGCTGATGACTGGCAATCGCTTTCCAGCCTCCATCATAGATGGCCCTCACTCCATTAGATTCATAGAACTGTGTTTGTTTACCTTCTATTTCAGGATTTACGAGGGACTCAGCGAAGCTCTCTCCATGGAGTTTCATTTGCTTGACCCCGTCAATTTCCTTCGGTAGCTCTACACCGAGAAGATCGTAAATAGTTGGGGTTATATCACTTACATGTTGATATTGCCCTCTGACCTCTCCCTTATCGTCAATGCCTTCCGGATAATGAACGATCAATGGTGAACGGATTCCAGCTTCATATGTCGTTGCCTTATACATCTTGAAGGGTGTATTGCTTACCTGTGCCCATCCATTCGGGAATTCCACCTTTGCTTCATTGGTGCCTATTTTGTCGTAGTTGTCCATCAGTTCATCCATTTCCTGAGGAATGACATTGTAAGTTAAGGTATGATTGATGGAACCATTTGGCCCACCCAATACACTTGCCCCGTTATCCGACATGACCATAATGATGGTGTTGTCGAGTTCACCTACCGAACGAAGGTGCTCGACAAACCGGCCAATCTGCTCGTCTGTATGGGTCATCATTCCTGCATAGGCTTCTTGGAAACGGGCAAATAGTTTCTGCTCATCTTCAGATAGATCGTCCCATGCCGGTATGCCCGGGTTCCTTTCAACGAATTCGGCATCTTCCGGGATGATTCCGAGTTCCTTCTGTCTTTCAAATCGCTGTTTCCTGATGACATCCCAACCTTCATCATACTTTCCTTCGTACATTTCAATATATTCATCAGGTACTTGTACTGGCTGGTGTTGGGAACCGAAGTTCAAGGTAATAAGAAAAGGAGAATCATTGGTCGAAACATGATCGGTAATGTACTGATTAGCCTGGTCGACCATTACCTCTGAAAAGTGATAATCCTCTTCCTCTGTAACATCAACAAAGGTGTTATCGTTGACAATTTCTGGTTGGAACTGATCTGTAGAATCTTCCAAGAACCCATAGAACCGATCAAACCCTTTGCCAAGCGGCCAGTTGTCATAAGGGCCGGAGGGGGTCGCTTGATGGGATGGGGATAAATGCCATTTTCCTAACGCATAACTGTTATATCCCTCACCACCCAGCACCTCGGCAATCGTTCCCGCTTTAGGACTGATACGACCGCGTTTGTTTGGATAGTCAGATCCCATATCGAAGTTGGCTACTGTTGCCATGCCTACTGAATGGGCCTGTCTTCCCGTAAGCAAGGCCGCTCTAGTTGGCGAACAGGTTGGATTCACATGAAAATTATTGTAACGAAGACCATTATCGGCAAGTGCATCTGTATATGGAGTCTCGATTTCCGATCCATAGCTGGCGAGATCAGAGAATCCCGAATCATCCAGTACGATGTATGCAATATTGGTATCGGGTTCTACCTCACTTCCTTGATCAGCATTTTCTGATTCCGTCCTGGCAGTTGCATCCCCTGCATTATCCGAAGAAGCATTCCCTGTAGTGCACCCCGATATCAGGGCTAATGTTGCAGCTGTGGCTGTGAATCTTTTGAGTGGTGATGACCACTTTATTTCGTCCTTCAACTTCAGCAAACAATCACTCCTTAACTATTTGGATCCAAATCATTTCACTTGATACCCATTCATTATTCACTCCCGGCCGCTTCCGGCATTGGTACATGTTTAACCGGCTTCTCTTTTCCTTTCAATGTTTCTCTTAATGTGAAGGAAACAATAGAGGCAGTTAAGAAGCAGACAGCAATAACGACCATGACTGCCGTTAATCCGTACGCATCAGCCAGCACTCCAGACAAACCGATGGAAAGAGCCCCAATCAATTCCCCTGTGCCCATGATCAGGGAATTGGCTGTAGCCATGACAGATCCTGGCACACTCTCTACTGGAATGATGCTTTGATAGATTGTGTTAAGCGCAAGAATCACTCCACCGATCATCACGTATACAGCCAGACTCATCCATGACTCCGGGTAAAGGAAAAGCATCATTGGCGTACCTACTGCCAAGAAAGCATATCCGATCATGGCCGGCTTTCTTCCCACCTTGTCCGAAGAAAAAGGGATGAACACCTGCCAGAAAATAGTCAGTAAACCGAACAGGCCCATGACCAATCCCATTTTGGTTACGGACAACAGGCTGACCTGTGTCAGGTACAATGGTATAAATGAGTTGAACGTCCACATGGCACCCATACAACAGATGCTTAACAGAACACAAATAAGGATATTTCTGTTCTTCAGGACGGAGAAAATCTGCTGGAAACTGACCGACTCTCTGCCAGATGGTTGATTTTCCGTGGATGGCACATCAGGTTTGATATATTTGAGCATCAATAAAGCGGTTACAAAACTTGGGAAGCTTACAAAGAGAAAAGACCATCTCCAATTGAACAGTTCACCCAGTTGGGTCACTACTACAGGTCCAATGGCAACTCCGATTACTGCACTGCCTGCATAGATCAATCCCATATTCCTTCCAAGCTTCTTTGGCCGCGAAACAGCTGCAAGCATGGAAATAGCAATCGGCAGGATTACACCTTCACTAGCCCCAAGCAGTGTACGGACGATTAAGAGATAGCCATATGAACCAGCAAACATCGTAATCAATGCAAGGACGGAGGTTACCATCGTAGCCCAGAAGATAATCTGCTTTTTATGCCCCAGTCTATCTGAGAGAATGGCGAACACTGGGGCAGATACAGCAAATCCGATGGTCTGCCACATGTTGACCTGCCCTATTTGTGTATTGGTCATCGCAATATCTTCGATCATCAAAGGCATGAGCATCGATAAGGCCTGTCTATCCAAAAACAAAAATCCCCATGCCAGAAAGAACATTAGCACCAGCATTGATTCATACTTCACTTCACTCGTTTTCAATCGCATTAACAGACCCACTTCCCCTATTCAATTTTTGTACCCGGATGCTCCTTGCCTGTCAGTCAGTCCTGTCAAAAACCAGTGACAGAGTCTGTAGACAGATTTCTTCTAAACAGAATATTCTGGTAATTAAATGCGCATGTTCCCCCCTTTCATGCTGGAAAAATTCCAACTTTCTATTGTCCCCTACTATAGCTAAGCCGTGATCTGCTCCTTTACAAAAGAATCACATCACGGCTGGACAACACCTCATTTGGAGATTTATATATTCTCTGAAAAATAATCCTTCAGCAGATTGCTGAAGCTTTCATGATGCTCAATCTGCGTCCAATGTCCACAGCGGCTATATACATGCATCTGGACATTCGAAAGATGTGAAAGAAGATAATAGCTGGCATCAATGGAGCATACACGGTCATCACGTCCATGCACTAGCATGACCTCTTGTTCTATCCGCTCCATGGCCGTTACGGGTACCGGAACGGCAGCAGTCGAAAAGATGGAGGCATTGGAACGTTTGATTTCCGGACGCATGGCCGTCTCATATCTTATCTCTGTTACTGATTCAATTTCATCAGCCATTCCTTTATAGTCATAGACGAACCAGCTGAGAATCTGAAGCATTTTCTGAGGCGAAGGTTCGTTGTAGAATCCTTTCGCCCGCGCCAATTCCGGACTTAATTTTGTATTCGGGGTGCCTCCTGGTCCCATCAGTACGACTCGCTCGAATCTTTCCGGATGTTCCAGAAGAAGTTCCAGTGCTACGGAGCAGCCCAGAGAGTTACCGACTACATGAGCCTTCTCTACCTCCAATTCATCGAGCAATTCAATCATCTGGTCGACCCAGTAGCGCATCCATCCTTGCCTGTTCTCCGGCAAAGGATCCGGATGTCCACTATCCCCAAACCCATAGAGATCCGGCGCCACACAGTCATATTGGTCACTGCACTCTTCCAATTGATATCTCCAATTGGCATAAGCCGTTACACCAGGACCTGAACCGTGGAGGAATAGTATCGTCTCCGGATTCCCTTCACCGGATCGGTTTACGTAAGTTTTAAAATTCTTCGTCTGAATGGTTTGTGTTGCATTATTCTGCATGTAAACCAGCCTCCTTGTATTCTAATTTTAAAAATATTCTACCTACTATATCTAGAAGAAATATCACTTAAAAAGCTGGTGGTTTCCAACAATTTTTAGTGGTTGACTTGGTTCAACTGGCCATTCTCCACCTTTTCGACAAATTCCGCTGCATTTCTACCGGCAATCCTTCCAAACACGGAGCCAGCCATCAGACCTGCACCTCCAGGATAATTGAAGTAGAACAAACCACCCACCAATTCTCCAGCCGCATATAAGCCAGGAATCGATTGCCCCAGTATATCTTGGACCTCCGTTTCTGTATTGATCTCCAGGCCTCCATAGGTGAAGGTGATTCCACAAGTGACCTGATAAGCTTCAAACGGCCCTTCATCCAGCGTGTTGGCCCAATTCGATTTTGGCACCTCCAGTCCTTCGGTACAGCGTCCGTCCTTTATATTTGGATGGAACGGAACATCCTTCCTTACAGCTTGATTGTACTCATCTACTGTCTTCATAAAGGCTTCGGCATCTACTCCTACCAGCTTTTCGGCCAACTCTTGCAGCGTATTGGCCGTCACCTTCGTCACCTGCCTGATTTTATACTCCTCACGCAACAACCCGGTCACCTTCTGATCGAATATCTGCCAAGCAAACTGGCCAGGCTGCTCCAGTATCCTTCTGCCATATTTGGCATACGTATAATTTCGGAAATCCGCTCCTTCATCCACAAAGCGTTTTCCTTCTGCATTGACGATGACCCCGAAAGGATAACTTAGCTTTTGGAACCCCTCGGCAAATTCCGGGGCATTCATATCCCCGCCAACTGAATGGGCACCAGACCAATTTCCTGTGGATGCTGCACCGATATCCAGAGCCATTCGGATACCGTCTCCCGTGTTATAACGACTGCCACGGGTTTTTGCAAGATCCCATCCAGGACCCAGATACCTGGTGCGCATCTCTTTATTGGCATGGAACCCGCCTGAAGCAAGGATGACAGATTTGGCATGCACTTCTTTCGTTTTCCCCTTATGTTTGAAGACCACTCCATGGACTCCCTCATCATCATATAGAAGCTCTGTAGCCATGGCCTGGAACAATACCTTTGTTCCTAGCTTCTCCGCCTTCTTATGGAGAGTGTCCACCAGTCCATAACCCCCGCCAACGGATTCCAGGACCATACCTCCCCAAAATTTGAAAAAGCCGTCGACCTTGAATGCCTGCCGGCCGTAGATGGGAACAAAGCGCACGTTATGAGAATGCAGCCATTTCATCGTCGCCAAGCTTTCACTTGTAAGCAATGATGCCAGTTCCGGATCGGTCCGGTAATCCGTCAAACGGCACATATCTTCGAAAAACTGTTCATCTGGATAACTTCCGAAGTCGGTTGTCCGCTCTTCTTCTTCCGTGAGATCGGGCACCACTTCCTTGATATCCTCTATACCTTCATAAGCAAAACGAATGGATCCATGTGTATACGTGCTGTTCCCCCCTTTATGCTTCTCGGGGGATTTTTCCAGTACGAGCGCCCGGGCACCATGCTCACTCGCAGAAATAGCAGCAGACATCGCTGCATTCCCTGCTCCGACAATTACCACATCTGTTTCCAAGTGTTCTCTTTCACTCAATTGGAGACCCTCCCTTTCTGATCACTGTTAGTTGACTGGTCCCGCCCCTTATTGGTGGACATATGCTGTGTACTTTCCGGGACATGGGTGTATGTATGTCCTCTGTTGTTTAAAAAAACAGGAGGAATGAGTCCTCCTGTATGAATATTTCTACGCTTTAACGTACTGTTTCCGGTACTTCGGCAACAAATTTAGCGGCTTCTTCACCGGCAATCCTGCCAAAAACCAAGCCGCGCATCACAGAGGTTCCACCAGGATACTTGCCATGATAAAGGCCAGTCACTTCTCCTGCTGCATACAACCCAGGGATCGGATAATCATCTTGTGAAAGGACACGGCTACGGTTATCGGTTGCAATCCCTCCATAGGTGAAAACATTGGAGCATTGGATCGGATAGCAAATAAATGGACCTTTATCAATTGAAATTGCCCAGTTCGACTTTTCTGGTGTAAGCCCCTTCGTGCATTTGCCGTCCAGATTCTTAGGGTCGAACTCACCCGGCTGTACAGCTGCATTATATTCTTCTACTGTTTTCTTCAGCTTCTCTGGCGGGATATTTATTTTTTCAGCCAGTTCTTCGATTGTTTCTGCCTGTATTGGCGGTTTCTCTGTCTGAATGGCATTTTCATAATCCTCGATATCAAACATCCGTTGATCACTGATCATATAAGCAACATGGTCCGGCAGGTCGAATATCCTCCTTGCCACCGCTTCATATTGTTCATCGATGGTGGAAACACCTTCATCAACAAAACGGCTGCCGGAACGATCGACAAGAATGCCATATGGATAGGTCATCACCGCAGCGTCCCCGCGATTGCTGCGCGGGTCGGATGGCTCCGCATGAAAGGAATCCAGCTGCCCTGAACTTTTTGCACCAAGATCGAATGCCATATGGATGCCCTCTCCCTTATTGAACATCCCTCCAGGTGCGATGGTAGGGAGTTTATACGCATCCTTGCCCAGATATCTGGTCAGCATTTCTGCGTTGCCCTGGAATCCGCCATTAGCAAGAATGACCGCCCTTGTCGTCACTTTTGTGGAAGTGCCATCTTCACTGCGAATCCAGATTTCATTTACGCTGCCATCATCTCCAATTCCGAGGCGCCATGCTGTAGATTGATAGGCGATTTGTACATCCAAACGTTCCGCATGCTTGGAAAGTTGGTCCAAAATGGCCCTGCCGCCTCCGACTGGTAAAAGACGCGGCCGATTTGCCGTCAGGAACAAAGTAGGCAGGTAATCGAACTCCACGCCTCTTTCTTTCACCCAGGAAATGGTCTCTCCTGCTTTCTCACTGAGGGTACGGATATAATTTTCATCACTGCTCCCCCCAGAAAATTCCATCATTTCTTCCACAAAGTTTTCCGCTACCTTCGTTTCGTCTTCCATTCGCAGGTATGCTGCAGTATCCCGCGAGTTTCCTCCTCTTGTTTCATAGCCGGAACGTTCGAGGATCACTACCCGCAACGGGCGGTCAAGACCCTTTGCCTGCTCAGCTGCTGATAGTGCCGCAGCTGTTCCGGCCACGCCACAGCCCACTACAACAATATCGAAATCCATTTCATTGGTATTCTCCGCCATGATAAACCTCCTTATTTTACAGATGTAGCTTCCTTAGAACCATCTTTGCTCCAGAATTTTTCTTCACCCGGTTCAGGTATCCAGCTGCTCGAGGCTGCCCCCGTCTCTTTGACCAGCTTCTCAAATCCTTTGGGATCCTGGTTGATCGCCGGGAAGGTATTATAGTGCATCGGCACATAGTACTTTGGCTGTACCATGGAAACGGCCCGCGCGGCATCACGTGGCCCCATGGTGAAACGGTCGCCGATCGGAAGCATGAATAAAGTAGGTTCATAGATTTCTCCATAGAGTTCCAAATCCTTATGCAAAGCCGTATCCCCCGCATTCATGATCGTAACCCCGCCACTGCGGATGATCAGGCCTCCCGGTGCTCCGCTATCCGCACTATGGAACGCATGAAAAAGGGTTACCTTCAAGTCCTCTTCCAATTCTACGGTACCGCCCATGTTGATACGGATGAACGATTCACCGCTCACGCCGTGCTCTTCAACGAACCGTTTCTCCACCTCGGGCTGTGCCACCACTTTGGCCCCTTTCTCAATCAGTGCCGGAACGTCTTTCACATGATCCCAATGATCATGGGTAATCAAGACATAATCTGCCTCGACATCTTCCACATCGCCAGGATTCTTCGGGTTTCCCGTATACCACGGATCGATGACCAGTTTCCTTCCTTTCGCTGTCTCCAATTCCCAGGAGGAATGTCCCATCCATCTTGTTTTGATATAGTTCTCTGCCATTGTTTGTCCATCTCCTTTGCATAATTTTTTCCTGTCGGCTTACCAGGCGCTCCATCCACCGTCCACCAACAATAATTGGCCGGTCATATAGTCGGAAGCCGCGGATGCCAGAAAGAGGACGACACCCTTGATTTCTTCCGGTTTGCCGAGCCGTCCGAGAAGCGTCCGCTCAGCCATGGCTTCCAGACGGCCCGGCTGGTCGGCAAGCGGCTGCGTCATATTGGTCGGATAAAACACGCCAGGTGCGATACAGTTTACTTGGATATTGCTTTTGCCCCATTCTGAAGCAAGCCCACGGGTCAAATTCACGACCCCCGATTTGGATGCGTAATAGGCAGGCTCCGGCAACGGGCCGACCAAATTGGAATAGAGGGAAGAAACATTGATGATCTTCCCGCTTTCCTGACGGAGCATCTCCCTGCCGACCCGGCGGGCGACCAGCCATGAGCCGGTCAGATTGACATCGATGATCCGTTGCCATTCCTCCAGCCTTGTATCCACAGAAGGCTTCCGAAGCATAGCACCCGCATTATTATGCAGGATGTCTATGTTCCCATAAGTATCCACGACGCTACGGACGGCCTGATCCACGCTATCTTCCTTTGTGACATCAATGGACACAGCGATCGCTTCCCCACCAGCCTCCTCGATGGCTTTCTTCGTCAGTTGAAGATCCTCTTCCCTCGAAGGAAGATCGGCCACAGCCACCCGACATCCAGCCTCCGCCAGGGCAATCGCCGACTGCGCGCCAAGCCCGCCCATTCCTGCGCCAGTAATGAAAGCTGTCTTTCCGGTTAAATCGAATAATGACGACATCATACTTCCTCCCGATCTTTGAGGGATTTATTTAACAAGTGATAAGGTATAGAATTTTAACCGTTATTCCAATCATAAGCAGGGATAGCCAAGTCCAGCTCCAGCGACTAGAAGACTTCCCTCACCTACGTACGATAAGTCAACATCGACTCTCTACAGTCGTCGTGTTTCCTTTATCTCCTGCGGGGACGATCACTAAGACCGCCGCTTTGCGCGACAACGTCGATCCACCCGCGATGCGCGGGCACAGTCCGTACGTCGCTGACCGGGCGCTTATGTCTTTAATCCACTGCCTTTGAAAGGTTCCTCAAGGTCTCCCTTACCGCAAGGCCTTTATCTTTTTCAACGCTTGGCCTTCCATCAAACCCGTACATCTCCCGCAGTCTTTCCACCGCTTCTGCCGGCGGTTTGGCATGGAAATATCCTTTCCTGGTCATATAGACACCGGAATTCTTCCGCAAGTCGGCAAGTGATTCACACATTTTGATGCCTGAGGCAAAAGAATCTACCACCGGGACATCCCCGATCCGGGAAATGCCATGGGTTGCCAGGAAGACATTCATTGGTCCTTCCCCAGGTACAATCACGTCCGCCCCTTCTGCAATGGCCTGTTCTGCCGATGCTTGGAAAGAGGCAATGATCGGCTCGGGATCTTCAAAACCGGCGAGCACATCATCGAAACCGGATTCCAAAGGAACGATCGGTCCAAGTTTTCCTCCCAATCCATAACGCTCAGCATTGGCCTGCAGTTCTTCCGCTAGAGGCCGGAGGAAATTGACGATGCCGATCTTGTCCCCCAACATGGAAGCCATATGGAAGGATGCCTGCCCATAACCAATAACCGGAATGTCCACCAGTGTGCGAGCCTCCATCAGTCCTACATCGGGAATGGTCGCAATGAACATCGCATCATATCCTGCCTGTTCAGCGATGAGCGCCGCCTGAACGAATTGTTCCCTGTGCAGGTTCTGCAGATAGGAATGGGTAATGAAATGACCTGGATAATGGGTTGGATATGTTTCTTCGTCCATGCCGTGCATGACCACTTCCACATCTGGTCGTGCGATCTTATCAATATGCTTCAGGATGGCATCCCGGTATGCCGGCACACGGTCAATGGTCGTTAAGCTTTGATGCCAGATTTTCAAACAATACACCTCCTGGAATATTCATTGGTCTGTTACTGTTTTGTTAATGTCTTGCCTAATGCGCTTTTAACGGCAACCCTGCCGAAAATAGCGGCCTTGCCCAGTGAACTTCCGGTCATATAGCCTGCGCCATGAAAACCTCCGGCAATTTCACCGGCTGCAAACAGACCCGGCACCGGCTCACCATATGGGTTCAGTACTTCTGCCCTTGGATTGACGGAAAGTCCGGCATAGGTTGCCAGCATGGCCACTTTCGTTTCAAATGCATAGAAGGGAGCCGTACGGATTTGCGTCGGTTCACCGAAGTGATGGGTGAGTGTATTACGGCCGAATGCATCTTCTCCCTTCTCAATCCCTTCATTGTATTCCGTAACGGTAAGCTGAAGGGCTTCCGGGGATATGCCGATCAGTGCTGCCAGTTCTTGCAGATTGTCGGCTTTCTTTATCAGCCCTTTTTTCAGAAGCTTATCGAAATCATACAGTTTATCTCCGGGAACGCTTTGATCCATTACTGTCTGATCCCATATTTGATAGGTAGAGTCCTCTTCCTCGCGCAAAGCTGCATTTCCAAGCAGCTTGTAGGAAAGTGATTCGTTGACGAAACGCTTACCTTTCTGGTTGAGGATGATTGCTCCTTTGTAAAAAGCAAGGGCCTGGGACTTCTCCGGACCCTCTGCCGTTGGATGAAATCCATAAGTACCGCTCAAATATGGAATATCCCTCATCCAGGCTCCATGCTCCCATGCCATCTTGATCCCTTCCCCTTTATTTCCAGGGCCTCCAATCCGGATGGTCCGTTTCAAGTGGGGAGCAAAATGTCCGAGCAACTCTTTGCTATGGGAGAAGCCTCCACTGGTAAGAACAACCCCCTTGTCTGCATATGCCGCCTGAGGCTTGCCCACTTGTTCATAATAGACCTGATCCACTTGGCCAGTTTCTCCTCTTCCTAGCCGACTTACTGGAGAGTTGACAGCAATGGTCACATTCGGCAGGGCCGCAGCATGACCATAGAGTGCTTGAATGGCCTGGTGGGAATCAATCGTATGGCCCCGCGGCACACTGTGTCCGCTGACTGCCTGAATGGAGAGGAAGTGGATTCCATGATCCACCAGCCAGTTATAGGTATCCAGCTGCAATTCCCCATAGGCTGCTACCAGTTTTTCATCATTTACTCTTCCGCCTACTTCCAGCATATCCTCGACAAGGGTGCTGGAGCTGTCTTCCATCCCCTGGTCCTGTTGCATGTTCGTTCCCGCAAAAGCCATATATCTTCCACTCAGGACGGAGCTTCCACCGATATCCTCCTCTTTTTCCAATAGCAGGACATCAGCCCCCTGTTCACCTGCTTCCACAGCCGCACATAGTCCAGCCAGGCCACCTCCCACGATCACCAGTTCAAACTCCCCCATATCGATCACATCCTCTGCCACATTTGAAATCGGTTACAAAATTAGCGGTATTATTTGAATTGCCTAAGCTTCAATGGTCAATTGATTTTCTTCTTTATCCTGTACGGTATCTCCCCAATAGGTATTTCCTACACTTCGTTCTTCTTCTGTCCATACAATCGGCTCCCAATCCGGTTCGAAGATTAGATATCCGCCACTGAACAATTCCACCCGGCACCCGCTTCCCGGGTCCATCACATATAGATATAATGCTTGGGAAATGCCATGCTTGCCGGGGCCGATGAATTTGATTCCTTGTTCACTAAGGATATCTGCCGCACGAAGCAAATCTTGCGAATCATCCAGCCAATAGGAAATATGGTGGAACTGGTTAGGGGTGGCCGCATTTGGTCTCGGACTTAAAGCAATATCATGGACAAGATTGGTAACACTCAGCCATGCTGCCTTCATCGGCTCACTCTCTCCACTGACATATTCACGCAGCTTGAACCCCAACTGATCTGCTAGATAGTCATGGATTTGCGAAATATCCATCGATGTAGCGATATTTACATGATCAATCCTTCTTGGTGAAATCCCTTTTCTCCAGGATTTGTAGCGCTGGTTCTTCAGGACGGAACGCTTATCCTCTTCTGCCAATGGTTTATCCATGTCATAGTAGATCTCGAAAGCATGCTGGCTTGGCAGTTTGAAGCGGATGGCCTCTCCCTGGCCAGTTTCCTCTCCAGCTTTCACCCATTCCACATCTGTCCCAGCCTTTTCAAGCAATAATGCAAACCCTTGCACATCCTCCGGCCGCTTTGCTTTCCAGCCGATATGATCGACCCTCGCCTTCTCTCCTGCTTTCAGGGAAAACGTATGGTGCTCAAAATCGCCCCATGCTCTCATATAAATGGTTTCTTCCTTCTCTTCTGTCACTTCCAAGCCGATCACATCTCTAAAGAACCAAAGGGATTTCTCCAAGTCAGGTGTAATCAGTGCCACATGGCCCAATTTAGCTATCTCTGGCAATGTCATTTGTGTGCCTCCTCTAATTTGGTTTCAACTGCTACAACCAAAGGTTATCTTACTTAGAGTTTAGAAAATTTACTCATTTGATTCTAGAGTAAAAAACATTTAACTTTGTTCCAATTTCAAGGGAATTTTATTGGTTTCTTCTTGAAACTCCTTTCGAGCGTACCGCACATAAAAAGGCTCTTTCAGAGGTCGATGTAGACCAGCTGAAAGAGCCTATTGGGTCAAGATCATGTATTCAATAGAAAAGAGCCATCCATGCTTGAATACATGATGACCCCTCCTGCACATGTTGATAGATAGCCTGTCGAATCTATCATACATGATCCTATTTTTCGAATGTAGCAGTAACTGTTCCAAGTCCGGAAAATTCAGCCTTGAATGTTTCGCCGCCTTCTATGTCTACTGCCTTGGAAAGGGCACCGGCAAGAATCTTCTCTCCCGCTTTGAGGGAAATATCATATTCACCGACAGCATTGGCCAGCCAAGCTACCGCTGCAACTGGATTTCCCATGACTGCAGCTCCGGTGGCTTCATCCAAGAACTTGTCGTTCTTATAGACTTTCATTTCTACATTGGGCAGGTCAATAGCATCCAACGAACACGTTCCTTCACCAAAAATCGCTCCGGCAGAAGAACCATTGTCAGATACTGTATCCTCAAATTTGATCTTCCAGTCGCGAATCCGGCTGTCGATTATTTCAATTGCTGGAACTACATAGTCAGTGGCATCCATGACATTCTCAGCAGTGACTCCGGGTCCCTTCAAATCCTTTTTCAGTATAAAGGCTATTTCAAATTCCACTCTTGGTTTGATGAAAGGGGAAATGGAAATGAGGGAGGCATTCTCATAAATCATATCATCGAGCAAATGCCCATAATCCGGCTGGTCGACCCCCAACATTTCCTGCATGGCTTTACTGGTGAGACCAATTTTCTTCCCGACAATTGCTGCTCCCTTCTCCGTTCTCTCCCGTACATAACCAAGCTGAATCTGATAGGCTTCATCTACAGAAATTCCTCTGGATGAAAAGGTGAATGGTTCAATCGGTTTTCGTGTCTTTTCCGCATCCAATATGGAGAATACGCCATCATCTATAGTTACTGGCATTTGTCCACCTGCTTTCTGCTAATTTACGAATATGCGTAGACGGCTCCTTCTCTAACCTTGTGGCGGAGCGTGACAGAGACCTCCTCCCCTTCCAGGCAACTAAGTCCGCTATCTCCTGGAAAGTAGATGCGTCCCTGCATATGTTCCACGCACACATTCATCATTACTATATCGCCTTTCGTTTTTACGGTAGCCGTATAACACCCCGGAGAAGGGAGCATATAACAGGAGAAGGCCTCCAGAGAATCTCCATTCCATTCCCCTTTTATTTCATAAAACCTCCCGACCAGCTGATGAAGTTCCTCCACATTCCCCTCATGGATCACTTCACGTATCCAGGTCGAGCTGATTTTTCTCCCCTGATATTCCACTTTACCCACCTTTGTGGTACAGATCCTTCCCCCGGAATGCTCCTCCAAGCTGTCAATATTGCCTGCCCCTTTAAAGCCATAAGAAAAATCATAGCCTGCGACAGCATGGATGGTACCGAAACGCAATAGATATTGCTCCACATAATCCTCCGGAGAGAGGGAAGCGAACGATTTATTGAACTCAACAATATAGAACCGGTCGACCCCCATGGTCTGCAGCACTTTTGCCTTCTCCTCCAGGGGCATCAGGTAATCGAACGTCACTTCCCCTTTGGAGAGGACGGTCTTTGGATGCGGAAAGAAACTCATGACCGCAAGAGCAGCCCCTTCTTCTTTCGCCTTCCTGCCTGCCGTTTTAATCACTTCTTGGTGGCCCTTATGAATACCGTCGAAAAAGCCCAATGCAATCACATTCTTGTCAGATTGCTGCTGCCAGTATTCAAGATTTTGTTCATTCAAATAAATCGTTTTCATTTATTCGCACTCCCTCCGGTCAGATTCTATCATCTATACAGAAGTCTCTACCTGCAATTCCTCCAGCCGGCGGTATTTGCCGCAAGAGAAGATAAGCGGTTCGCCTTCTTCCAATTTAATATCGGTTACTCTTCCCATGAATAATGTGTGGTCGCCTTCCACGTGTTCTCCTGAAACTTCACAGGAAATCTGCGCCAGAGAATTAGGCACTACAGGGACACCATCCAATTGATCGAACTTGAATTCTTGATCATACTCGATCTGTCCAGCAAAGATCATGGATTCCTTCTGCTGTTCGGCAGATAGAATGCTCACCGAAAATGTTTGGCTCTGTTTGATTTTATCCAGCATGGAGGCATCCTCCTTGATAGAGATGACAACCAGTTTCGGGTCCAGAGATACAGACATGAACGCATTTGCTGTCATTCCATGAGCCTTTCCATCCACCTCTGTCGCTATCACATTGACACCTGTTGCGAATTTCCCCATTGCGTTACGGAACTGACGATCTTCCATGATAGAATTCCTCCTTCATAATTTATAGGTTCCTACATCCTACTCCCATTTTGGAAAGCGCTAACATTTCCTCCTAAAAATATACTTGCTGCTAACATCCTGTCGGCCAACAACCCAATTGAATATTTCCAAAAGTTTAACTATATTTCTTATTTTCTATTCTACGTAGTAAATACTCACTTTTCTAGAACAAAAAGTGTTGTGTTTCGCAGAAATTTCCGTTAAATTTTATTGGTTTCCTACGAAAATATCGGGGTACCTGGATGATTACAGTTGAAGTTCATTCAACGCAATCAATGAATCAAGAATGAGAAGCAGTTGATAACTTTGCGCAGGATTACGGAGATCCTTGCCAATCAATTTTTCTATCTTATTCTTCCTATACGTCAGTCCACTCATCGACAGCGCAAGATCATCCATGGTCTGCTGCAAGTTGCCCCCATTGGAGAGAAACACATATAATGTCCTTGTCAATTCATTGTTTTTCTCTTTGTCCGCTTCAAACAGAGGACCTAGTTCTTTCTTGGCCATCTCCTTGACGATCCCGGTGTTTTTCGAATTGATGAGTACACCTAGAATACCAAGGTCTTCATAATCAGCGATTTTTGACCCCTCAGACATTCTAAGTGTAATCAACGCTTTCTCCCGGCTTTCCTCTATATCCCCAATTTCTTCCGCTTCATCGCTGATGGCAATCTTACTGGAAAAGTCAGGCAAAGCATGCTCCATATGCTGGTGCAGCTTTTCAAGGAGCTTCAGGACATCGGCTTTCTTCCTTGTGCTTGAGGGAATATACATGGTGATCCGGTTATCGTAAAAGCCAACAAGAGCTTTATGCCCTTGTATATCAAGGAATTTTGAAATGGTTTCCAGCACGTGCTCCTGATCCTGCGTATTACTGTTCATGACGGCAATATAGTACGGTTGCTCAAAATCAAAATTCATGTAACGTCCACGGCTGATGATCTCATCCCTGCTTGCATAATCTCCCATCAGCAGTTGTTCCAGCAGGTTTCCCTTCATCTTCTCCAACGCTTCAAAGCTGGTTTTTTCATTTAACAGAATCAGAGAGCACACATTTGCCATCCTTTCAATAAATGGAACATCCTGTTCAGGACTCCGCTCTAAGCAATCCGGATAGACGAAAGTGCAATATCCGACCACTTTTTTCTGCAGAAAGATAGGATTGACCAGGCGTACATGGCCAGGCATTTCCAGTTGCTTAGTCTTGGTGAAGCAAGGAAGTGCCTGTCCATTCTTCCTGCTTACCAGTTCTTCCTGGAACTCGCTATCCAAGCGTAAAAATTCTTCCTTACCCAATCCTGAAAAGGATATATTCTCAAAGCTGAGGTCTTCGATAGACACAGGGATATGCAGGGAGTCATGGACACTGTCTGCAATATCTTTCAGGCCGCTGCCATTGGAAACACTTTCTGTCAGACGCTTATGAAAATCCGCCACCATGTCAATATAATTCCGTTCCTTCAGGAGCTGTTCATACGTATATTCCAACTCTTCCACAATCGGCTTCTCTTCGTAATACTTTCTTTCCTGCTGTGTTTTGGAATCCCAGTCATCCAGCAATTTCGTTTCATAGATACATTCTTCATCCCCCTTGCCAACACAACTTGTTTCCACCACCAACACTTTCTGTCTAGTCACCGTAGACATATATCCATTGGCATAGCCAGTCAATGTATGGCAAACAGGGTTGTCTGAAACACCGTGATGCTTGATATGCTCCTTTGCTTCAAAGGAGTCAATCCACCTGCCGATCCCTTCAAAGGAAGTGATATCGTCGTCATTTTCCCTTTCCACCCGTCTTTCCGACTGTATATCGCCCACATGGCCTGTATTCAAATGGAGAAGGGATGCCTGCTTAAGGAGGAAATCCAGTGAATCATCTTTCTTCATGGCTTCCTCCGCATCCCGTGCGCCAAGCCTCCACCCATAACGGAGCAGAAAGCCTTTCACTCGATCTACGCCCAGGTTGTCGATCAGTTCCCTTCGCAGCAATCCAAATGCTTCCGTCGTGGAAAGGATCTCCTTGGTCCCTTCTTCCAGCTCGGCGGTTTTTGCTTCTATGGAAACAGGGTCATTTTTTTCCGAGATCATGCTACCAACCTCCTGATCTGATTTTGAACATTTTTAATAGGTAACACAGGGCTGTGTCTCCTTGTTTAGATATAGAGTTAAGCATCGGGGACATAATAGAAGAGGAAACAAAATTGAAAGCAGGAGCCTGCCCGTTCAGCGGACAGCCTCCTGCTATGATGGTCCTGTACCAAGAGGTTATGCCTTGATCGTCGGGTTGTTCTCCAGCTTATTATCCATCTGAACGCCCCAGACAGTGAACCCTACATCCATCTCATCAATGGTCCACTCAATCGGCTCCCAATCAGGTTCAAAAATGAGATAACCTCCGGTGAACAACTCCACGCGCATGCCGCTGCCCGGATCCATGACGTAAATGTACATGGCCTGGGAGATACCATGCTTGCCCGGACCGGCGAACTTGATACCGTTTTCAGAAAGGATATCAGCTGCCCGCAGCAAATCACGACTGTCATCTAGCCAATAGGACATATGGTGAATCTGATTTGGTGTCGGAGATTCAGGATCATGGCTTACTGCGATATCATGGACAAGGTTGGTCACACTCATCCAAGCTCCCACCAGGGATTCATCCGGCGCCTTTACATACTCCCGCATCTTGAAACCAAGTTTATTGGCCAGGAAGTCTGTAATCACCTTTGCATCTACCGAAGTAAGGATGTTTACATGATCGATCCTTCTTGGAGACACCCCTTTGCGCCAGGATTGATAAGTCTGGTTCTTCAGAATTGATTTACGGGAGTCATCTGCTGCTGTTTTTTCCATCTCGAAATAGATTTCAAATGTGTGTTCACTTGGCAGTTGGAATCGAATGGCGCTTCCCTGTCCTGCCTCTTGTCCAGGCTCGATCCATTCCACATTTGTTCCCGTCTCCACAAGTAGTTCGGCGAAGAGTGCCACATCTTCTGCTCGCTTTGCCTTCCAGCCGATATGATCGACCCGTGGTTCTTTCCCTTCCTTCAAAGAAAGCGTGTGGTGTTCGAAATCCCCCCATGCGCGGAGATAAACGACACCGTCCACTTCTTCTGTCTCCTCCAACCCGATGACTTCTTTGAAGAACCATAAGGATTTTTCCATATCCGTTGTTTCCAATGCGACATGACCCAGCTTGGCAATTTCTGGTATATTCATCTTTTTTCCTCCTGTTTTATGTGTCTCCATTGACACAAATATTATTTGAAGATTCCGATAAATCAAGGTCTAATTCGTTGAAGTCCAGCGGTTGTGTAGGTCTTAGAGGAAATACGTATTTGGTTCTTGGTCACATAATACTCTTCCATAGGTTTCGATCAAGCTTGAAGGTGTAATGAAGCCGTGGAGGTGAAAAGCCATATAGTCTCTATAGACTCGCTGCAGCGGGTTCTTATTATAGGCAAAAATAGATCCAGCCCCAGCTACAAGCTCATCAATTGCTTCCTTGCACAATTGATTGACATATCCGAAATCAGCTTTGACTTTGACGACATCTGCCTGCTCCATTTTTTTCCCTTGCTCTGCAAAGGAATCCATCATATCAACGGCACGGTGAAGATGAAGTTCTGCTGAATCTATTTTCAGCTGGGCATTGGCAATCTGGAAATGGGTGACAGTCGCCTCTGATTGCTTGGAATAATAGGTGTTGCCGATCCCAGCTTTCATCACTCTTTCCATATGGATATCCATTGCTGCCTTGGCCATCCCGAGAGCAGGTGCCACAATGGATAGCGTCAGAGCAGGAACAAATGGTGTCCGGTATACAGGCACGTCCTTAAGTTCCGGTGCGGTGTAATGTCCTTTGCTGGCCAGGCGGTCAAGGGAGACACGGTGTTTTGGCACAAACACATTTTCCAGGCGGACACTATTGCTTCCGGATCCCTTGAGCCCCATGACATTCCAGTCATCAAGGATAGTCGCATCTTTTCTTGGAACGATAATGATTGCCATTTCTTTTCCGCCATTACCATCATCCACCGGTACTCCGAAATAAAGCCAGTCGGCATGCAGACATCCAGATACGAACGGCCACTGCGCTTCCTTGATGAAGTATCCCCCTTCCGTCTCTTCGATATCGATCTTTATCGGCTTGAAGTTGCCAGCAAGGATTGGATTGTCTTTGGTGAATATCTCATCCAATGCTTTTTTGCCGAATGCATAGGACGCCATGAAGCTTCTGATATTGGTCAGGGAGACGAACCATGCCGTTGATCCGCACCCACGGCCGATCTCTGTCACCACATCAACAAATGTCCGCATATTTTCCTGGTAACCATTATAGATTTTTGGCTGGAACACCTTGATGATCCCTTCTTTGGTCAATTCTTCCAACGTTGCTTCCGGCATCCTGCCAATTCTTTCGGTTTCTTCCGCACGTTCTCTCAAGTTTGGTATAAGGGAGCTTGCCCGGCTGACGAGTTCCTCTCTTGTCACTAATGTATCCTGGCTCAAATACAAAACCTCCTATTATTTAGGTAGTATGAAGATTTTCCAGTGCACCTTTCACGAATTCTGCCACCCTGCCCATATGCTTTTCCATTATCCTTGTGGCCATCTCCACATCCCTGTCTTTCAAGGTTTGCAGGATCATCCAATGTTCTGTTTGTGATCTCCGGCGTACCTCTTCCATAAACAAGTCAGTTGGAGTCGTTACATAATTCAGATAGTCCCATAGCTGCTTGGTCATCTTGATCATATAGTCAAGACCCGAGGAGTAAATAATGGCGGAATGGAAATCCACATTCAATTTGGCGTATTGGTCACTGTCCATCCCCGGGTCATCCATCTTCTCCAAGAGCTCTTCCAGCTCCCTGATTTTTTCCTCACTGATCTTGGAAGCACCAATTCCTGTCATATAGGCATCCAGCCGGACGCAGACGAGCAGCCGCTCATAAACTTCCTGCTCATCCGGCCGTTTCACAAATACTCCGACCTGGGGAATGATGTTCAGGAACCCTTCATACTCCAACTGACGGAGTGCCTTATTCACAGGTGTCCGGCTGATGCTCAATTCTTCCATGATCTGATGGACATTGATCGCGCTGTCTGTATGCCAGTGTCCATTCATTATTTGTTGTTTGATATATTTATAGGCTTGATCCTTTTTCATTGCCCCATCGTCCCCTCATTTGTAATCATCTTACTATTCTAGCAAATGGAGGAGATGCAGCGCGAGTATGGCCTACAGTTCTCCGGTGAAGAAGTCTTTGCTGAGTTTGATGAACCTGTCCCTCTGTTCCACTTGGGCCCAGTGCCCACAGCGTTTGAACACATGCAGCTGGGAGTTTTCCAGGTAATCCAGCATATAAAGACTGCTTTCCAGTGGCACAAAGCGGTCTTCCTTGCCATGAATCATCAAGAATTCATGGTCCATCTTTTTGAAAGCGGAAGGCGGGACGGCCAAATCAGACAATGTCGCTCCTGTAAAAGTAGCTTCATAGGACCGGCGCACTTCCGGCTGCAGGAACAGCTCCAGCCTCTCTTCTACGATTTCCTTCAAATCATCCTCCAGAACGCTTTCATCATAGAGGAACCAGCTCAACAGATTTTCAAAGGCTTTTGGATCCGGGTCCTTATGGAAGTTCTGTAACTTCATCAACTCAGGGGTCGGTTCGAAATATCCGCCGCCTGCTCCCATGAGAATGATCTTACCGAAGCGTTCTGGCGCATGCATGAGGAGATGCAGGGAAATGACTCCTCCAAGAGAGTTTCCTACCAGGTTAGCCTTTTCGATGTTCATCTCATCCATTAAATTGATCACCTGATTGACACGTTCCCGAAGCCATACAACTCCGTTCGTCGGAGGGTTTTCTGGATGCTCCGTACGCCCGAACCCGAACATATCCGGCGCTACGACGTGAAAGTTCTCCGTGAATTCCGGCAGAACTTTCTGCCAGTTGCTTTTCCCGCTCACCCCTGGTCCGCTGCCATGCAGGAAAATCAGTGTATCTGTACCTTTCTCCTGCTTGCCGCCTTCCATCACGAACGTTTTGTAATCACCTGTCTGAACCATTTTTGTTTCAATACTTTCTGTTTTTACCGCCATACATACCTTCCTTTCCTGGATCAATTTCCTGTGTACCCTTCTGTCTTCATCTCTTAGAATAGGCTCTCGTCTATTCTCTCGATCTGCCACCTCCAATTATGACTAAAATTTCAATTCTCATTATTGAAATTTTAGTATTCTGTTTATTAAGGACTTTTGTCTTTGTTTTCTTTATGAAATCGCTTTCTATTTACTGACTATAATTTTAGTTTTTATTTTATGAATTGTCAATAATTTTTTTCTCCTATTTTGCAAATTAAAAAAGCTGCCGGGGAATCCCCGGCAGCTTACCATTTAGAAGGTTGACTATTCCATTTATTGCAGGACATTCTGCAGTTTGCCAAGTCCTTCAATCTCTACCATCACTTCATCACCGGCACGCAGCCAATTTCTCTTGTCTTCTTCATACCCCAGAATGACTCCCTCTGGTGTCCCTGTTAAAATGACATCGCCTGGTTCCAGGGTCATATGGTGGGAAATGAAGCTGACAATGTCCTCACAATCAAAGATCATATCACTTGTGTTCGACTGTTGTCTGACTTCCCCATTCACTTTACAGCTAATGGAGAGCGCATTCGCATTTGGTACTTCATCCTTTGTAACAAGATACGGCCCCAATGGGCAGAAGCCGTCCAAATTTTTGCCAAGCAGCCACTGGTTCGTCTGGAATTGCAAATCCCTTGCGGATAAGTCATTAGCAGAACTGTACCCAAAGATATAGTCCCCCGCTGCATCTTTGTCCACATTTTTCGCTTGTTTTCCAATGACCAATGCCAACTCTGCCTCGTAATCTATCTTCTTGGCATGCTCAGGAATGGTGATGGCCTCACCAGATCCGGCCAACGTATTATTATATTTATTGAACAATACCGGCACTTCAGGCGCTTCCATACCTGATTCATCCGCATGTCTTTGATAGTTGAGCCCTACACAGATAATCTTCCCCGGCTTGTCCTCACATGGACCGAATTGAATGGATGTCTCATTGAGATAATCGTCCTTCCCGCTTTCCTTTTCTTCGAGGCGATGTTGAAATCCTGCCCATTTATCTTCATCATTATATAGCTGGATCAACTCATTGATATCCTTCACCATATCCGAGATATCCAAGAGTCCTCCAGCCGTCTTCACTCCAGGTTTCAGGTCCTTCCCCTCAAAATATGTAAAAAACTTCACTTCTCCTCATCCTCTCCTCCATCTTACAGGCCGGGAGAGACTGCTGCCTCTCCTGGCAAGGTCACGCGCTGCTAATGTATTCATTCAACATCCAGTCAGCAATGTCCTGCTTCTTCGGCACTATTCGTCCATGATCTGCGGTAGAACCGTCTTCGAAATCCGCTCATCCAACTCCTCGTGTTCGTAGTAATGAATGGTTTCATATAATTCTTCCCGTGTTTGCATTTGATCTAGCATTCCTTTCTGGCTTCCATTGGTGTAAATTTCTTGGAATACTTTTTCATAGGCTTTAGCTGCCACCCGGAGAGAAGTGACCGGGTAGATGACCATCTGATAGCCGAATTCCTCGAATTCCTCCGCTGTATAATACGGAGTCCGCCCAAATTCCGTCATATTGGCCAGCAGTGGAACGGATACCAGTTGACTCATCTCCAGGAAGTCTTCCTTCTTCGTGAAGGCTTCTGTAAATATGGCATCGGCACCAGCTTCCACGTAGGTCCGAATACGGTCAATTGTTGCTTCCTTCCCTTCTACGGACAACGCGTCTGTTCTTGCTACAATCACCAATGTAGGGGCGATTTCCTTGATGGTCTTGATTTTCTGCGCCATTTCCTCCGCACTGATCAGTTTCTTGCCATTAAGATGGCCGCACTTCTTCGGAAGATCCTGGTCTTCAATCTGCACAGCCGCCACACGTGCTTCCACCATTTCTTTTGCGGTTCTAGCCACATTCAGCACTCCACCGTAGCCTGTATCAATATCTACCAGCAGTGGCAGATCGGCTGCTCGTACAATTTCCCTCGCCCTGTCAGCGACTTCATCCGAGTAGA
Source organism: Virgibacillus xinjiangensis (assembly GCF_042643145.1). NCBI lineage: Bacteria > Bacillati > Bacillota > Bacilli > Caryophanales > Bacillaceae > Virgibacillus > Virgibacillus xinjiangensis. Next base: position 43,304 of record NZ_JBHRSA010000058.1, on the reverse strand, counting down.
TCATTCCAAGGTCGGGCATGCCGCGGCTCGCTGTATAGGCAGCACCTGATAGGTAAAGGGCCTCAAATCCTACTTTCCTCGCCACCAGGCCCGCCATACCGTCATGTGCACCCGGTATTTTCAAAATGGATGGAGCTTCCATCAGGTCAATAAACTGCTGTGCCAACTCCTGTTGACTCGATTCTTTGTTCACAATCCAAGACATCGTTTTTCCTCCTTTGATTGAGATTCCTTTGCCAGGCAAAAAATACAGAGAACTGTTGGTTTACAGAATGAATGAAGGATTCTAACAAGACTCTGCGCTCAAATAGTATAATTGTATACATTTATTATTTACCTATATAGTATACGAACCTGTGCTCCAAAGTCAATATAATATTCAGTCTTTTAGTAAAAATAAAAAAATGAAACCTATCAATTCTATTGATAGGCCTTTCCCTAATGTACTGATTGTTCACTGTCTGCCAGGTGCCTTTCAATGGAATGGATGGCCGTATTCAGGCTGTGTTCTATGTGCTTCCTCATCAATTCTTCTGCGATATCTGGCTGGCGGGAACGGATGGCTTCGAACATTTCCTTATGCTCAGTGGCCGCTTGTTTGCTTCTGGAGCGGTCATTAGCTGGGCCTATTCTTCGGTATCTTGATAAGTGGTCATTAATTTGGTTCAGCATTTTGACAGCTGTTCTATTCTGACTTATTTCATATAAATGGCGGTGGAACTGGCTGCCATAAGACACGACATCTTTCCATTGATCCGTCTCCGAGGCCTCGATGATCAACTGTGTATATCGCTTCAATATCTCGAGATCCTCCTGTTTTGCTTTTAACGTAGACTCCTTGACAATCAGTCCTTCCAACAGACTTCTGACCGTAAATAACTCCTTCACTTCCCCAATGGATATCGGAGCTACTTTCAAGCGTCCATTGGGAAGCCTGATGACAAGTTCCTCGATTTCCAGCCGCTGCAAAGCTTCCCTTATCGGTGTCCTGCTGATCTCTAGCTCCGTGGCAAGACTTCCTTCATTAATCGACTGCTCCGGTTCGAGGATTCCTTCAATGATTTGCTTTTTTATTTCCGAATAGACAAAGTCCTTGGTGGACAGTCTTCGATTCTTATATGGAGGCATACCTATTAGCTCCTTGAAAAAATGTTAGTAATCAACTATTTTCAAAATATTACTAATATCATACCACTCTTCATCAGGTTGCTGTCAACTATCCCTAACTAGAATAGCAGATTGACACCGCCCAATGCGGCTAGACCGAGCACCAAACGCGCAAAGACTTTCTGCGGAATCAGCGGAAGGAACCTTACACCAGCCAAAGCACCTAAAATAATAGCCGGCACCAACCATACATTAAATAGAATAGAGGATTGATTGATTAAGCCTAGCTGGAGGTAGAATGGTACTTTGATAAGATTGACAAACAGAAAAAACCAGGCAGCTGTACCGACGAATTCCTTTTTCGGCAGTCCCTTGACCAGCAGGTAGACGGCCATCACTCCGCCGGCAGCATTACCTACCATTGTCGTGAATCCGCCAAGAATGCCCATTACTGCGGTGAACCACTTCGATGTCGGCAGCATCTCATTAAACCGCTCCCCCAGCCTATCCCGCCATAAATGAAGGCCGATCATTGCCAGAACAATGATGCCGATCAACGGTTTGAGCTGCTCACTGGTAATGAAGGAGAGGACAAAGTATCCAGCCAGAATACCTGCAAGGACCCATGGAATCAAGGAAATCAGGTATTTCCAGACCACATTTCGGCGGTAATAGGTCACAGCAAACAAATCTCCAGCAAGCAGCATAGGCAGTAATATGCCGACAGACTCCCTTGCAGGAAAAACAAACATCAAAACAGTAACGACCAAGATAACCATATTCGGCAGGCCTGACTTGGAAAAACCGATAAATAGTGCGCAGAGAATGACCGTAAGCCATTCCAATAAAGTTAGCTCAAACATTTATATCCCCCTAGCTTCCATTATTACTCTCAAAACATCATGACATCATCTGGAAATCATTCGTCAAAAAACATATTTATTATCATTGGCAGTTCCTAACAGGAGCTCCATTAATGAGAATCGCTCGTTTCGTGTAAAAAACCGACTATTTCCCAGGAAATAGCCGGTTTTTTGTCTTCTATTGCTTTTCAGCTGCTGTGTTTCCTGTCATCATCTGTCGGACGACCGTTTCCAAGAGATGTGGCAGATGGACAAAGGCGCTTTCCCTATGCAGTCGTTCGGTCCGTTTATGTGCATCTTTGCCAAATGGCCCGATGTTAAGGACAGGTGCCTGCAATTTCAACATGTCTTCGAAAGGGATGGTATAGGCATCCCCCCACACAGGAGCATTTTTCTCAAAGCTCTTCCAGTCCCCATGTTCATCTTTGTAATTGACATAGCTCAAATCAGAAATACCATTGAAGTAATGGACTTGATGCACATCCAAATCCAGATTTTCCTTGGCTGAACCCTTCATCACTTCCAAGATCTTTTTGACCGTCTGGTGCCCTGACGAATTGACCGGTGGATAATAAGGTGTTGCATACAGCAGAACCATTGCCGGTCCGAGTTCCTGGCAGTGCAGCATAAGCTTGTCGACAATCCGGATGGATGTTTCCCGATCATCCCACTCCGGATGTCTGAGAGCATCCTGCCTGAATTCCATTACCTGTTCTTTCCCCAACTTTTTCTCTGCATAGGCGATCAGTTCTTCATACAGGAGAACTTGAACCTCCCCAACCGGTTCCACCTTCTCCCGTTTGCAGATGGCTTGATACCTCCGATTGCATTCCGCAGCTGCTTCCGCTGCTTCTTGACGGAAAATATCCATGACTTCCGAAGCACTTCGCCGCATCAGAAACACATTATACAAGATCTGCGCTCTGTAAGGGGTCTGGGTAGAATATTCCATGGTCATCAGATCCTTTTGCCTTAAGGAAATCGGGAGTGGTGTTTCCTCCCCGAGATCCGTTTCCCGGAACGCCGGATTCCATTCCATTTGCTGGGTCAGAAAAGTAGCCATATAATTGGCTGTCAGACCGCTTAATGGATTTCCTACATGAGTCTCCTGTCCATACAACAAAGCTGCAGGCATGATCTTGCCGATGGACCCGGTATATATGTAATAATTTTCGTCACCAGGCCGCTGGAAAGTCGGTTCACTATTAAGAAATAAACGATAATCCAGGCCATATTCTTCCTTCAATCTGACCAGTTGTGGCACAACTGCCCGCATGCCGACAGAATCCACCTCTTCATCCGGAACCGTAATCAACAGAAGATTCACCGGCCAGTCTTCCGTGCTTGCCTTCTCCAGAAGGGACATATGCAGGGCTAGGCCTGTCTTCATGTCCATTGTTCCGCGGCCAAACAGGTAATCACCTGAGTCGAGGTCACGGAGTGCTTCTTCCGGCAATTCATTCCGGTGATCCATCAAGGCTTTTGTCAGAGCTGCAGGTTCACATGCAAGTTCCTCCAAGTGGCCATATTCCTCTGTATTCACGGTATCAAAATGGCTGATCAGCACAACCGTGTCAACAGCTGATTCATGTTTGTACAGTGCTGTCACCGCATGACGGCCATCCCCTGTTCCCTGAAGCTCAAGCTGTTCCGGATGCTGCTTGAAATATTCCAGGCAGGATAACTTTGCTTCCAATTTATCCGGGAATGTCCTTTCTCCTTCCGTAAGGCTCCGACTCTGCCAACTGACCAGCTCATACAGCAAGTCTTTTAACGCTTCCGGTGTATTCCACATCAACTTTCCCATCAAATACCTCCTTTTACCTGTTGCCCATGGGTGAGCCGCTCAACGATTCGATAAACTTCTCCAGACGATTCATGCCTTCCTCCAGAATGTCCATGGAATAAGCATAAGAAATACGGATGAATCCTTCACCATAATCAGTAAAGGCGCTTCCCGGAACTGCAGCGACTCCAGCTTCTTTGAGGAGTCTGGTACAGAATTCAAAAGAAGGAATCCCGAACTTTTCGATGGATGGGAAAATGTAGAAAGCACCGTTCGGTTTGACAGCGTCCAGTCCCATCTCCGTCAATCGTCGGTAGACAAAATCTCGTCTCCTGATATATTCCTTGTTCATGGCTGCAGGGACATCACGGCAGTTATCCAGGGCCTCGATACCAGCATATTGACTCGGCAAGGAAGCACAAATGGAATTATATAAGTGAACCTTCAGTACATGTTTCATCCATTGGGCAGGCCCCAGGAGGAACCCGATTCTCCAACCGGTCATTGAATGGGATTTGGAGAGTCCATGAACAAGAAAGAAACGGTCCCGAAGCTGGTGGTAGGCCGCGAAGGACATATGCTGTCCGGCAAAGGTGTTCTCACTGTAGATTTCATCGCTGACGATAAATATATCATGTTTCTCAAGCACTTCCACCAGCTGATCCATCAACTGTGGCGGTATCGTCACCCCCGTCGGATTGGACGGATAGTTGAGCAGAACAGCTTTTGTCCGTGGCGTTATCATATTTTCCAAACGTTCTGGGGATGGCAGAAAATCCGTATCCGAAGTATCCAAGTATACAACCTTTGCCCCGCAAAGTTCAATATTCGACTCGTAGGCTGTATAGATGGGAGCTGTAAGAATGACTTCATCTCCATCTGAGAGAATCGTACGGAACACGGAGTCCAATGCTTCACTGGCGCCATTGGTAATGACTATTTCAGTCTCGGGATCATAACGGAAACCATACGTATCCAGGAAGAATCTGGAGGCAGCTTGACGCAGTTCCAATAACCCTGCGTTATGCGAGTAGCCTGTCTGGTTAGATTCAATCGCTTTTACTCCCGCCCTTTTCACCGATTCCGGTGTCGGAAAGTCCGGCTGTCCGATGGTCAAATTCACCGCCTCCGGATAATCCACCAACTGGTTGGAGAATTGCCTGATCCCTGGTACTACCAGCTTTTCTGCTTGTTGATTAATAGATAATGCCATATGTTTCCCCTTCTTTCCTTCAAAGTTACTCGGACTGCTCCGGCAGCCATAGAGATAGTTCTGGGATATAGGTGATTACCAGAAGACAGATAATCATCGATATGATGAACGGAATGACTGCCGTAACAATTTTTTCAAACTTCACTTTCCCCACCGTAGAGGCTACAAACAGATTCACACCCAGTGGTGGAGTAACAAATCCTATAGCCAGATTGGCTACCAGAATGACACCGAAATGAACCGGATCCACTCCAAGTTCCGTCACGACAGGCAGCAATACAGGGGTCAAGATCACCACTGCTGAAATGGTATCAATGAACATGCCTGTCACAAGCAACAGTACATTGATGACCAGCAAAATGAGAATCGGGCTCGACGACAAATCCGTCAGAAAAGCCGATATCTGTGTGGGTATTTGTTCCAATGTCATGAAATAGGCAAACGAAACAGACAACCCGATGATAATCATGGTCGTTGCATTGATGACAATGGTTTGCCTGAATGCCTCATATATGTTCTGCAAATTCAACTCTTTATAGACGAATGCCCCAATGAGCAGCGCATAGACAACGGATACTACCGCCGCCTCAGTCGGGGAGAAAATACCGCCGTAAATCCCCCCAAGGATGATGACTGGTATCAGCAGGGCCCATTTTGCTTCATTGAAGGCCTTGAGCACATCTTTGAAGGTTGCCTTTGTCTCTTCCTGCGGCTTATAGTCATTCTTCTTGGCAATTATGTAAGCGGTAAGCATCAATCCCAATGTAATGATGACACCCGGAAATATGCCCGCAAGGAACATATCACCGACAGATACGCTGGCAGTCACTCCATAAATGACAAATGGAATACTTGGCGGGATGATGACACCGATGGAACCGGCAGCTGCCGGTACAGCTGCGGCAAAACCGCTGCCATAATTCCTGGCGATCATTGCCGGAATCATAAAACCACCTATAGCCGCTACGGTTGCTGGACCTGAACCGGAGATGGCCGCGAAAAACATACATGCCACAATGGTTACCATCGACAAACCGCCGGTCATCCATCCGACCATGGCAGTAGCCAGATCCAATAGCCGCTTGGATACACCGCCTTTTCCCATAAGTACCCCGGCAAGCATAAAGAAAGGAATTGCCAGCAACGGAAACGAATCGAGTGAGGTGAAAGCTTTTTGGACGATAATATCAAGGGGCAGGGTGGAACCGAAGTAGATGGCTACCAATGCGGAGACGCCAAGGGAAAATGCAATTGGGACTCCAATCAGCAGACAGATGAATAATGTTCCAAACAACAGTCCTACACTCATATTGTAACCCCCCCACTATCCTCTTTGCCATAGTTTCCCTTCCAAACCTCTTTCAACTGATACAACAGGCGGATAGTCATGCCAATGGACCCAAGCGGAACAGCCACCATAGGAATCCACATCGGTATTTGCATTGCCGGAGAAACCTGACCGAATTGGATGGTCTGAAGGACGAGCTGTGTTCCGAAGACTGCGAGGAATAGAACCAGACTAAACCAGATGATGACATTTATAGATTCCAACACCTTCCTCGGTTTACCTGATAGCCTTGTAACGAATGCATCGACACGGATGTGCTCCTGCAGCTTCACGGCATAACTTGCTCCGATCCAAACCTGCAAAATATGCAGGTAACGGGCAATTTCTTCGGTCCAGCTGGGAGCTGATTGGAAGATATAGCGGCCGACCACTTGGCCGAAAATGAGGGCAACCATGGCCACGAGGGTAAAGACCAGGAATATTTCTTCAAATCTAGCGAACTTCTTCGCCATGCTGTTCACATCCTTTTAGGAACGGGGAAACCAAGCCAATGGCTTGGTTTCCCCAATTTTTATTCATTTGCGGACTGGGCTTGTTCAATCAAATCCTGTCCGATTTCTTCTTCATATTTTTCATAGACAGGTTGAACGGCATCAATGAATTCCTGACGCTGTTCTTCTGTAAGCTCATTAACTTCCATGCCGTTCTCTTTCAGATCCTCAAGGAACTCGGTGTCCTGCTGTTGAGCAAGTTCACGCTGCTCCTCCCTGAATTCTTCAGCAGCTTCCATCACTAGCTTCTGAAGATCCTCCGGAAGGCTTTGATAGAAGTCATTGTTCATCAGTAGAATCGTAGCCTGATAGACATGGCCGGTAAGTGTCAGATAATCCTGAACTTCATAGAATTTATTGGTGTAGAAGAGCGATATAGGAGCCTCCATCGCATCATAGGTTCCCTGCTGCAAGGCAGTGTATAATTCACCGAAAGCGAATGGTGACGCGTTCATCCCCAACTGTTTGAAGGTGTCGGTGTGCAGCGGGCTTTCCAATGTGCGCATTTTAAGCCCCTGGATATCTTCAAGGGAAGTGACCGGCCCTTCATTATTGGATAGATGGCGGAAACCATTTTCCCCAAATACCAAGCCTTTCATGCCTTCTTCTTCGAGACTGTCAAGAAGTCCTTGTCCCAATTCTCCGTCAAGTGCGGCATAGGCTGCTTCGTAATCATCAAATAAGAATGGCAGATCGAAAACGGAAAAGTCTGGGTTGAAAGAAGCCAACGGTGCAATCGCTGGGATGGTCATTTCCACATTCCCAAGCTGCACTGCTTCAATGGCTTCCCTGTCTGATGGGAAGAGCTGACCATTTGGATAGATTTCTACTTTTAAACGGCCGTCCGATTCTTCTTCCAACTTCTTTTTGAACTCCTCGGCAGCAATATGGGAGGACTGTTCTTCGGATACTAGGTGGGGAATCCTGATGGTATACTGTTCGGAACTCCCTTCACTGCCTTCCTCCCCACTAGCGGACTCTCCGCCTGACGGCCGACCGCATGCCGAAAGTAATAATATTCCTGCTAACAGCATCAATAATAGTTTCTTCATAGTATGCCTCCTGAATTTTTATGGAACATTCGGCCTGAGCAACTGCAGCATGCCGTGTTCTCCTTATAAAGTGCTTTCATGTCGATTGGACATTTATCTTGCCAAAATACGGGTTTCGATGTTTTCCATATGGACAGACATTTGCTTCACCGCCAAGGAAATATCCTGTTTTGCCAGTGCCTTTATGATATCTTCATGTTCCTCACAGGCCAATCCGGCACTCTCATGCAGTGTATTGGATAAAATCAGGAATGCCCGATAGGCACCTGTGTTCATTTGATAAATCAATTCTTTCAGCTTGTTGTTCGGATTAGGGGCAGCCAGCATCAAATGGAATTCCCTGTCCAATTCAATGAACGTATGGTAATCCTCCTGTTCAACGGCCTTCCATTGCGCAGCCATGATTGCTTGGACACTAGCCATTGTTTCTTCATTGAATCTGGCGGCGGTTTTCTCGATGTTATGTATTTCCAGTAGTCGCCGGATTTCCATTGATTGTAAAGAATCTTCCATGGTGAAAGAAGCCACTCTCGCAGATTTTCCTTTCCTCAAATCGACGAGGCCATCCATCTCCAGTCTACGCAGGGCGTCCCTTAACGGCGTTCTGCTGATGCCCAGTTCTTTAGCGAGCCTTTCTTCCGGCAGGTCCTCTTCCGGCAGCAACTCTCCGGAGATGATTTCGTTTCTTAACAAGTGATAAGCCTGATCAGCAAGGGATTCCGCCTGTTTAATTTTCCCCATAATCACTCTCCTCGTAATTTTCTGTATACTGTATACACTAACTTTAAACTATGATACAGTATTTGTAAATAAAAACTTTACATTTTGACGAAATTTGCTGCATAAATATCGATTTTGTTGTATAAATATTTATATTATATCAAAAGGGGGTCCTACGCATTATAGAAAAACTTAAACGGATAATAGGCACAGACAAAGTGAGTACAAACGACACAGAGCTGAGCCGCCACAGCCGGGATGAGTCCTGCCACCCTTCAGCAGATCCATCGATCGTCTGTTTTCCAGAAAACCGCGAAGATATCGAACGCATTCTGCAAACAGCCCGTCAGCAAAGAGTTCCGGTTACAACATTCGGTGCAGGCAGTGGTCTTGAGGGGGGGAGTATCCCAGTTTCTGGAGGCATCGTCTTGAATACGGAGCGGATGAAGCAGATTATTGATTTTTCTCCGGAGGACTTCACAGTAACCGTGGCCCCCGGAGTGACTCGTAAGGAATTGAATCATTTCATCAATAAGCATGGGTTGATGTTCCCGATCGATCCGGGAGCCGACGCATCAATCGGTGGAATGGTTTCCACCAATGCAAGCGGTACGACCGCAGTCAGATATGGGTCGATGCGTGATCAGATTCTCGACCTGGAAGTTGTACTGGCCGATGGCAGAGTCATTCATACCGGCAGCCGGGCAAAGAAGTCCTCATCCGGCTATAACTTGAATGGGCTGCTAGCAGGATCAGAAGGTACATTGGGCATTGTGTCAGAAATAACGCTGCAACTTCACGGCATTCCCGAACATACTGTTTCAGCAAGATGCACCTTCCCTACCCCAAAGGCCTGTGCAGAAGCAGCCAGATTGGTGCTGTTGCATGATATTCCTGTCATGCGGATGGAACTGGTCGATGCAGTAAGTGTGTGTGAAGTGAACCGGTTTGGTGACTACCACTTTCCAGAGAAGCATTCCTTATTCTTGGAGTTTGCAGGAGAAAGGAAGGCAGTGGTTCATCAGGCAGGATTAGTAGAAGAATTGATGGCGGATGCCGGCTGCGGTGACTGGGAGACCGCGGAGGACTCCAAAGAGAGGGCTCTGCTATGGAAAGCCCGCCATGAACTTTCCTATGCCTATCGTCATACTGTCGGGAAAGAGGTGCTCGGCGGGGATGTTTGTGTACCGATTTCCCATCTGCCCGATCTCATCGACTATTCTAGGGAGTTGGCCGAGAGAGCCGGTATGAAGGCAGGTATCTTTGGGCATGTCGGGGACGGAAATTTTCATACGTTGATCGTGTACGACCCAAAAATATCAGAGGAGCAGGAAGCAGCGGAACAAATACTCGAAAAATTGACAATCAGAGCAATCGAGGTCGGTGGCACCTGTACAGGTGAACACGGGGTCGGTATAGGCAAGAGGAAGTTTCAGAAGAAAGAGCATGGTCCTGCACTTGAAGTAATGAAGGAAATGAAGGGATTGTTGGATCCTGAAGGACTCCTCAATCCGGGGAAGATCTTTGAATAAATGTAAAAGCATGGGTGCTCTGCCCCATGCTTTTAGGTAAGTACCCATTTGTACAGCCCGTAGGCCACCCCATCCTGATTGTGGTCTTTGGTCATATGGTCTGCCGCTTCCTTCACTTCCAATTCCGCATTCTCCATGGCAATGGAAGTACCGGCCACTTCAAACATCGACAGATCATTCAAGTTATCACCAATAGCAACCGTTTCGCTTGGAGATACACCAAAGTAATCAGCAATGAATGACAAGGCATTACCTTTAGTTGATTGCGGGTTGCCGACCTCCAATTTCTGCACACCCGACGTAGTGATGGAGATATCCACCCGGCCGGACAACTCCTGCCTCAAATTTTTCAGTTTTTCCGGGTCAAAAGTCAGGACGAAGATTTTATAGACTCCCAAGTTATCATAATCGATGCTTCGGTAATTAGGGACATAGGAAAGCCCCCGTTGCTTGTGCTGGGTATCAATGATATATGCCGCTTCGTCCGGTTCAGGTTTTCCCGTCTTTTCATAAAGCTGACGAGCCTCCTGTTCCAGGAAGTTCCTGCCATTCTCTTCGATATACACTCCTTCATTGGTATAGACTTCATAATAGAGATGGTATCTTTCTGCAAGCTCCATCATTTCCTCTGAAATATGTACCGGGAGCTGCAGGTGTTGGATCACTTCACCAGAATGAAAGGCTACTGCTCCATTACCAGTGATAATTGGACAATCCAGACCTGCATGGTCGAGAAGTTCTTTTGTATCATGTAACGAACGCCCCGAGGAAATCACCACAATATGCCCTAGACTCTGAGCATCCCGGATCGCTTGCCGGTTACCCGTACTGATCGTTCCGTCACTGGAAAGCAGGGTACCGTCCAAATCTATCGCAATCAATTGCATACTATACCACCTCTCTTTACTCATCTTCCGATTATAACGCAAAAGATCCCTGAGGGCTTGTATGGAATGATAGTGATTGATCATTTATGATAGGATAAATAATAAAGGGGGAATGGACAATGACAGATCAAACCATGCAAGTAAAGGTCAATAAGAAGGAATTTCCATTAATCGCCAAGCGAATGATTCACTATAGACAAAGTAAAGTGGTAGAAGCAGTTGATAGAAATGGAAGGTATTACTATTTATTGTTTTATAAGGATCAATTTCTACATGGTGCATCTGCTGATCACATCAAGCTGGGAAGCCATATTCATCGCACATGGAAACATGGCATCCATCTGGATGGTTCTCATCCGCTTACTGCCGAACTGCTCCATAAACGGAACATCTACCCCTTTATCCCCTCCCACTTATGTTTTGAAAAACTCAAGGAAACACGCTCCCATATCGAAACGGCTCTGATTGCCACATTCTCCGACACCTTTTTACCTGACAGCGAAGTCAGCTCCCTTCTCAAGGAAGCATTCTATCATTATCAACGCAAAGGCCAAGTCTTGAAGGCCTACCAGGTTCTCCTGTTAAGTGTCCAAAGGGACCCGAATGATAAATTTGCTTCGGATATGATCCATAAATTAGCTTTCAAACCCTATGAAAAGATGTATCATGATTTAGATAAGATTGCAGATAAGGATCCGTTCCAGTACGAAGCCATCTGCTTTGATGGGATGTCCGATGCTGGAAAGGCTGAAAAGCTCTTGTTCTACTATAAGCAGCAGAATCGCCGAATTGATGAACTTGCTGTAAGGATTCACTTACTCCGCACCCAGTTCTCTGAAGATAACTTTTCTACTGTACAGGATTTGACTGAGCATTTTACGGAAGCACAGCAACTGGAGATTGTAATGGACCTGTATCAGTCATGTGCCCACCCTGCAGTGGCAGAGCAGTTGTCGTGCTCCCTGTTTACAACAGGCACCCCTGACACAATCGTCCATTATGTGATGACCACCGACATTCCCATCCAACAAGAACATATCCCTCTCCTTATTAAGGCACTTGAACAAGCAGATGATGAAGTGCTTCTATCTATTCTAAGCCATCCCAGCAGCCGGCTTTTGGAGATAAGTGCGCATGATCCCCATTTGCTGGAACAATTGGTTTCTCCGTTAGTCACAACATTTTTAGAAAATCACTCCCCTACCGAGATCCTTGATTGGCTGGAACCGATTCAACGGGCCGACCATCAGATCACGACTATCCAAAAATTAAAGAGAATGCAGGAATTGGAGGAAGATCCGGACCGGCAATATGACCTTGGGGAATTATACCTTCATTTCCGCCAGTTAGATCACGCAATGGATTGCTTTACCTGGGTGATGGAACTGTACCCGAAAGACCCCAATCCGGTCCACCACTTAGTGAAAATATGTATGGAAAAAGGTGAAAAAGAAGAAGCATCTGCCTATCAACAGCTACTGGGGCAGATACAGAAATAGTCAGGGATGGGGTTCATTCTCGCCCGCTTTCTTTAATCATAAGGAGATAAGTATCGTAATGATCTAGGAGTCGAATAATAAAGGATAATGATTTTGAGACATTAAAGGAATAATGGTTAACGCACCATTATTTTACGAAGTTAATAACCGTTCTAAATCAGCGTTATTGGCTATACGCTTTCTCAAATATAGAGGTGATAGGATGAAAAGCCAGAAAACAAAACAGACCAATAGAGAAGGACAATCTTCGGAATCAAAGTATATCCAACAGCATCTGGCAAATGAACGTACATACTTGGCTTGGCTGCGAACAGCCATAGCAATCATAGGGGTCGGTTTTCTGGTCACAAATATGCATTATGCGACAGATGTTCAACATTCCCCAAGAACAGATATGTTGGCAAACATCATCGGACTGGCTTCTGTCAGTTTTGGCATGTTTACAATCGTGCTCGCTTTGCTCGGATATATTAAAAAAGCGAAATCCATCAATGACCAGACATTCCACAGCTCGAAGAAGACCCTTGTCCTGACTGGCATATTGATAATTATTATTGCCTTGATATTTGCGGCTTATTTTTTGATGTTGAATTGAAAGACGCCCAACTCGGTGAAGTTGGGCGACTAAATTTGTGAAATGGTACTGAACAGGATGGATGGTTTTGGATGAAGTTACTTCAATTCCAATAGTTTATTTTTTAATTCATTCTCCATACCGAGCAGCTCTTTTTCAGCCTCATTGCGTTTTTGACGACCTTCCGACTGGATTTGCAAGGTTTCTTCAATGGTAGACATCAGATTTTCCTGTGTCTGTTTCAATGTATCAATGTCGACCAACCCTCGTTCATTTTCCTTGGCAGTCTCGATTGAATTGCTTTTCAGCATTTCCGAGTTTTTGACAAGCAGTTCATTGGTCGTCTTGGAAACTTGCTTCTGTGCCTCCACAGCATTGCGCTGGCGAAGAAGTGTCATAGCAATGGCAATCTGATTTTTCCATAATGGAATGGCAGTCAAAATGGACGATTGGATTTTCTCTACCAATGCCTGGTTGGTGTTTTGGATCAATCGGATTTGCGGGGCACTCTGGGTCGTGATTTGACGGCTCAGCTTGAGGTCATGCATCCGCTTATCCAGGCGCTCGGCAAACTGCATCATGTCATTGACTGCCTGGACATCCATCTGATTGCCGGTATGGTCTGCTTTCCGTTTCAATTCGGGAATCAGTTCGGTTTCCAATTCCTCCAGTTTCAACTCACCAGCCGCAATATAGATATTCAAGGCATCAAAATAGTCCTTGTTCTTCTCAAATACCTGCTGGAGCATTTCATTATCCTTGGTCAGTGTACTTTTGTGATGATCCAATTTCACACTGATCCGGTCGATTTGTGCACCTGTCTTCTGGTATTTCGAAAGAATTTCATTAATAGAACCTGAGACTTTGCCAAACATGCGAGCCAGAATCCCGCGTTTTTCCGGCTGCAGTTCATCTGGGTTCACTTGTTCCAGCCGTTTCATCAGATCTTCTAGTATCCTGCCGACTTCCCCGGCATCATTTTGTTGGACGTGTTCCAGCATCGCATGGGAGAAGTCCAGCAGTTTGGACTGTGCTTCTGTCCCGTACTGGGTGATGGCCTGATAGTTGTTCGGATCGATCTGCCGTGCCATCTGGCGTGCCTTTTCTTTGCTTTCTTCCGGCAGCCTGTCCATCAGTTTTGCAGGCTTGTCCTCCTGCAGTTCATTTGTGCTGATATCCTCCGAAGCATCCTGTGCTCCAAAAGGGTTTGCGAGCAAGTCCTCCATCTCTGGCGACTCTCTTCTATTGTTATCCGGCTGATTCATTTAAGCACCCTCCTATCGTTTTTCTTCACCTGTTTATAGGATTGTCTGGCGACATCGAGTTCGAAATTCAATGTATCCATATCATCATCCAGCATGACATGCAAATCCTTTTTCACCATCTCTCCCATCTCCCTAACCGTTCGGCGCGTCTCCTTCAACGATTGAACCATCTCCCTCGATTTTGCCGGCTGGGAGGATAGATAGGCATATTTTTCCGTTAAAGCAACGAGGGAATCCAGGTGCTTATAAAAGAATGATTCAGCCTGGTAGAAGCGTCTCGGCTCTTTCTTCGTATTGGAATAGATCTTGCGGACGGTGAGGAGGATTTCCAAGTTTTCCTTAGCCTGTCCAATGCTGCGCACACTTTTAAGCGACCGTTGCAGTCTTGCTATTTTCGGTTTGGCTTCCTTCAAATTCTCTTTGATATATTTATATTCCTTCCGGCTCAGACCTTGCCGCTTCAATCCGCGGTAATCGGTGATTTGTTTGGCTGACAGATAGGCGGTTCCGCCGCCTAGTAACCCGTATGCCCCTGACATCAGCATTGCAGCCTCAAAGCCGAAGAAACTGATCAGAGCAGTGAGAACCGCAGCAGACGCGGCAAATGTGGAACGGAGCATAAACTGGAAAAATGCCTTCATTTTCGCTTCACTCCCGTGGGGTATATAAAACACGTAGGTGTGTTCTCCTTTAATTTCCTCTTCCCCTATTCATACGGAGCAAACAGGGAAAAGGTTTCACTTCTATTATAAAACAAACCGACGAAAGCCCCAACAAATTTCTCAGTACGAGCTTATATCCAGTTTTTCCGGAAACAGACAGAGAAAAACATATAAATATCCGGAAAATTCCTTTAAAATGGATAATAACTGAATGGACCACTATACTCTTCATGGAGGTGGAATGATGGCTGTCCGAATCGGCATTGATGCAGGAGGAACACTGACAAAGGTAGCCTATGAAGAAAAGGAGCGAATCCATGTCAAAACCTACCCGAATGGGCAGATGGAACGCCTCCTACACTGGCTGCAGTTCACCTTTCCCGAGACCCGGTTGGTAGTGACCGGAGGGAACAGCAGCCTAATCAAAGAGAATTCCGGTCACCAGGTGGAAACTGTTGATGAATTCACCGCATTGACAGATGGAACACGCTACTTGCTGACAGAAGAGAAGCTGGATGCCATAAAAGACTTCATCCTGGTCAGCATCGGGACCGGAACTTCCATATTCCGGGTGACCCCTGATAGCTATGAACGGCTGCTTGGCAGTGGAATCGGTGGCGGAACCTGGTATGGGTTGAGTATCCGGCTGACGGGTGAGCGGAAGTTTCCGGAACTGGTGAAACTTGCGAAAGACGGTGACAGAAGCAGGAATGATTTATTGGTCAAGGATATCTATTCCGGTGGAGAGGCACCGCCTATTTCCGGGGAACTGACCGCAGCTAATTTCGGCAAGGCGCATATCATGGAAGATGCCACACCTGCAGATCATATGGCCAGTTTGACCCAGTTTGTCGGAGAGACGCTCATCATGCTCGCCGGCCAGGCAGCGGCCGCTCAGGAAGTTGAAACCATCGTCTTCACCGGCAGCACGCTTAACGGGAACATCCCGCTGAAGAATGTTCTCTCGGGATTTCAGGACATGCTGCCATATGATCCGGTCTTTCTTGACCGCGGCGGACATGCCGGTGCTATCGGATGCTTGCTGGTGTAAGTCGGGCTGGCGGCGCACGAGTGCGGTGCATTGACGCCCGAGTATGCGGCGTTGCGGCACGAGTGGCGGGTGCTGGGGCCCGAGTGAGCGTGTTGCGGCACGAGTGCGGTGCATTGACGCCCGAGTAAGATACTATTACATAGTTACTTGAACAATTGAATGGAAAGGCGGATGGTTTATGAAATACGCAATCTATCAGATGGAAGTGGTGGCGGCAGATCCTGAGGAGAACCGTCGCCGTGTAGAAGAGTGGGTGACAGAGACGGTTAAGCGGGGGGATCCTGATACACTTGTCCTTCCTGAAATGTGGAATACCGGATATGCGCTGGATAAGCTGGAAGAGACGGCGGATCGTAAGGAAGAACCAAGTGCATCTTTTCTGAGCGAGTTGGCGAAAAAGCATCAGGTCAATATCATCGGCGGTTCCATTGGCAATAAAAAAGACGGTCGATTCTATAACACCAACCTTGTCTTCAATCGTGCGGGGGAACGGGTCTATCAGTATGATAAAATCCACCTTGTCCCGATGTTGAATGAACCGAAGTACTTGGCAGGTGGACGGGAAAAAGTGCAGACATTTGAACTGGATGGCGTGAAAATGGGACTGATCATCTGCTATGACCTCCGCTTCCCGGAGCTTGCACGTCAGCTGGCATTATTGGATGCACAGGTGCTGCACATTGTAGCGGAATGGCCATCAGCGAGAACGGATCACTGGAAGTACCTCCAACTGGCACGAGCGATTGAAAATCAATTCTTCGTCGTCTCCTGCAATGTAGTCGGCTCCCACGAAGGAACTGATTTTGCAGGGAACTCGATGGTCACCGATCCGTGGGGCAATGAACTTGCTGTTGGAAGCAACAGCGGAATAGAGACCCTCAGAGCAGAACTGGACCTTTCATCCGTCGAAAAAATCAGGGAGGATGTACCTGTATTCGATAGCCGTGTGCCAGAGATGTATGACTGACGGCAAGTCCCCCCTGAAAGGAATGATGATAGAAAGTGAAAAGAACCATGTACACCGTTTAGGAGAGTGAAATCATGCAGCAATTCGAACAATCAGAGACATTGAAACGGCTGCCGGAGCAGTTTTTTGCCAGCTTGGTTAAAAAAGTACAGCGGCTGAAAGACCAAGGCCATGATGTCATCAACCTCGGGCAGGGAAATCCCGATTTGCCGACACCGGATCATATTGTGGAAGAGCTGAAGCAATCTGCCGGGATTCCGGAATACCATAAATATTCCCCATTCCGCGGGCAGCCCTTCCTGAAAAAAGCGATCGCTGAGTTCTATCAGCGGGAATATGGAGTGGAGCTGGATCCTGAGAGTGAGGTCGCGATCATGGCCGGGGCCAAAACAGGGTTGGTGGAAATCAGCCAATGCCTGTTGAATCCTGGGGATACCGCTCTCCTGCCTGACCCCGGTTATCCGGATTATATGTCAGGAATTGCCCTGGCAGGCGCTGAATCTGCGTTCATGCCATTGACGGCAGAGAACGGCTTTTTACCCGATTACGAGGCATTGAGTAACGAGGATCTCGAGAAAGCCAAACTGATGTTTTTAAATTACCCGAACAACCCGACTTCTGGTACAGCTACAGAAGAGTTTTTCCAGGAAACCATAGAGGTTGCCAACAAGCATAACATCTGTGTGGTCCATGACTTTGCCTATGGTGCCATCGGGTTTGACGGCAAAAAACCCCTCAGCTTCCTTCAATTTGACGGTGCCAAGGATGTCGGTGTCGAGATGTACACCTTGTCGAAAACGTATAATATGGCCGGGTGGCGTGTCGCTTTCGCTGTCGGAAATCCATCGGTCATCGAGAGCATCAATCTCATACAGGACCATTTATATGTAAGTCTGTTCAGTTCCATCCAACAGGCTGCAGAGAAAGCACTGACGGCTGACCAGACAGCAGTCGATCAACTGGTGGAAACCTATGAAAAAAGAAGAGATGTTTTTGTGGACAAACTTCATTCCATCGGCTGGAAGGTGGAAGCACCAAAAGGTACATTCTTCTCTTGGCTGCCCATTCCGGAAGGTTATACCTCCCAGCAATTCGCCGACCTCCTGTTGGAAAAAGCCCATGTGGCGGTCGCTCCAGGTAATGGTTTCGGGGAACAGGGAGAAGGTTATGTTCGAGTCGGCCTCCTCGACAGCGAAGAAAGGCTTGCTGAAGCGGCAGAACGGATTGGCAAACTCGGTCTGTTCTAGTAATCCCATCCATATATCCAATAGAAAGGCTGTGCTCCCCCTCCAAGGGAAACACAGCCTCTTTCATTTCTTTATTCCGTCATCCATTGTGGTTTGCCAAATCCTTTGAATTCCTCATCAATGATTTCTTCAAATTCTGGTGATTCGATGACTTCCTTGATATCCTGAATCCATTCACTGTCAAGATCCTCTGTATTCACTACCACACGATTGCGGTAGTCATCAGGCATATCTTCCAGCGCGAGGGCGTCAAGCAGATCCATACCAGCAGCAAGGGCGAAGTTGCCTGGCACGGTTGCCAAGTCTTCACTATCAGCTGTACGTGGTAATTGGCCTGCTTCAATTTCTTTGAACTGCAGATCCTTCGGGTTCTCGGCGATATCGTCAAGACTTGCCCGCAACTGGTCGACCTCCTCATCGAGAGTGATCAGCCCTTCATCTTCCAGCATGATCAGTGTACGTGCCAAATTCGTAGGGTCATTGGCAATCGTGATGTTGCTTCCATCCTCAATATCCTCGATGGAATCATAAGTGTTGGAATACAGTCCCATCGGTGCAGTCGGCACGATTTTCACTTCAGACAAGTCCATGCCGTTTTCTTCTGCAAACGATTCATAATATAGCTTGTGCTGGAACAGGTTGGCATCAATATCTCCGTTATGCAAGGCATTGTTCGGCTGGATATAGTCACTGAATTCTGTATTCTCGACAGTGTACCCTTTTTCTTCCAGCAATGGTTTCAGCGCTTTATTGACCATATCACTGTACGGTCCGGATGTGGCACCGAAGCGTATGGTGTCCTTTCCACCTTCATCGGCACCTGAAGCACTTTCTTCTCCTCCGCCGCATGCAGCCAATACTAATAATGCGAGTAATGTAAGAATAATTCCCAGTTGTCTTTTCATTTAATTTCCTCCTCAGTGGGTGTATTTTTTAGCGTTTGTTAACTGCCTTGGCAATGAAGTCGCCGGCATATTGGATAACTTGGACAAGCACGATCAGGACAATGACTGTCGTATACATGATCAAATCGTCATAGCGGTAATACCCATAACGGATGGCCAAATCACCTATACCGCCACCGCCGACTGTCCCTGCCATTGCAGAAAAACCGATCAGGCTGATGGTCGTGATGGTCAATCCGCTGATGATTCCTGGTTTTGCCTCTGGTAGGATGACATCCTTAATGATCATCCATGGGGATGCACCGACAGATACAGCTGCTTCTATCACACCTTGGTCAATCTCTCTTGCTGACGTTTCTACAATCCGAGCGAAAAATGGAATGGCTGCCACCGATAGAGGCACTGCTGCTGCCGTCGGCCCGATCGTGGTGCCAAGCAGTGCATCTGTAACAGGCAACAGAAAAACCAACAGTATGATAAACGGGATCGAGCGTACCAGGTTGGTAATGATCCCTGCTGTCACCTTTACGAAGCGGTTCTCCAGGAATACTCCGCGATCCGTGACAAATAAAAGGATTCCTAGCGGCAGTCCGACGAGAATGGCGATTCCAAGGGAGATGCCTACCATATACAAAGTTTCAAAGAATGCTTGATTCAGCTCCGGAAGCAGTTCAATCAACCGATCCATGCTGCACCACCTCCACTTGTTCAATTCGTTCTTCCAAGTAAGCAATCGCTCCGTCAATCTGATCTTTTGCACCAGTTAGTTCCATCATGAACACGCCGAGAGGCATGTCCCGTATGTACTCCACTTTCCCATGAAGGATGTTGCCGCTCACCGGATAGGCCTGCAGCATATCGGAAACCACCGCTTCCTTGGCCAGATCCCCGCGGAATTGCAATTTTACCAAGGTGCCCTTGCACTCTCTCAAAAGCTTTTCCGGCAATGTAAATTGCAGGACGGTCTGAATGAAATCCTTGGTCAATTCTTCTTTGGGGTTCGCGAAGATATCGAAAACCTTTCCTTCTTCCACCACTTTGCCAGCCTGCATCACGGCACAACGGTGGCAGATTTCTTTGACGACTTCCATTTCATGGGTGATGATGACAATCGTGATTCCAAGCTCCTCATTGATCTTTTTCAGCAGCCGGAGAATCGATTTGGTGGTGCTTGGATCCAAGGCGGAAGTCGCTTCGTCACACAACAGCACTTTCGGGTTGTTGGCCAGCGCCCTGGCAATGCTCACCCGCTGTTTCTGTCCCCCGCTGAGTTGGGCTGGATAAGTGTCGGCCTTATCGGCTAGACCAACAAGTTCCAACAGCTCCGCCACCCGCTTCTGTTGTTCTGTCCTGCCAAGGCCTGCAGCCTTCAGGGCGAACGCTACATTCTCCGCCACCGTTTTGGAAGAGACAAGATGGAATCCTTGAAAAATCATGCCGATCGACTGGCGCGCCTGTCTTAGTTCTTTGGCCGGCAGTTTTAGCAGATCGGTACCATCAATCAGCACTTCCCCTGCTGTCGGCCGCTCCAGAATATTGATGCAGCGGAGGAGTGTGCTTTTACCTGCTCCGCTGTACCCGACAATCCCATAAATCTCTCCACGGTCGATACGCAGGTCTACCTGATCCACACCCGTGACCTGCTTGTTCTTCACTTTAAATACTTTCTCCAGATTACGCAGCTCAATCATGCTGTTCCCCCATATCGCCTAAAACAAAAAAACCTCTTTCCATATGTGAAAGAGAGGTTGATTACTGATTCAATACCTTATCTTCCAGAATGGATACTCATTCCGCAGGAGGTAGCACCACTCCGTCATGGAAGGTTGCTGTGACGTCTTCAGGCCTGTTCCCTCAGTCACTCTTGATAAGCTGTATACAATTTTCATAGACTTAATACTATATGGGTTCGACAACAATGTCAACACAATTTTAGAATTTTACAGTTAATGGTGTAATTCCGCAAAATCGCATCTTTCTTGCAGTGGCGTGCGCGTACTAGGAATAAAACGTCATACAGGAGAGCTATAATTTAGGACTCCCTGCCGATCATGGAAGGGCATTGTCTCCTTCGAAGTTCTTCCTTACCTTTGCAGCAGCCTTTTCCGGATTTTTATAAACGATTGGTTCCTGATGAAGGGTGTGGAAAAAGTTCATATCACTGGTGCCAACTCCGCTGTAGGAAAGTCTGGGGATGACCCGGGCATGGGCCGGAGATCCTTCATTGGAAAAGGTCAGCGACATATTGAAACTGGCCAGTCCCTCTTCTTGCAAGGTGAGAAATACTGCCTGCAGGCCGCTAGCAAAGTCCTCCCAATCCTGCTGCTTAAATTCAGTAATGTCTGTCAGCCCTTTAAAAATCGCTTGAAAATCATAATGGCTTTTTGGAGCAAATGAATGCATCCATGCTGTATTTCCTTTTTCCCCGATCCAACGCTCTCCATCCTTTTCTTGATCATACAGCCAGGCAAGATACTCGATGCCATGGTTTTCCTGAAAAGCCCTGGACTTGCGGTCAAATAGACTCTGGTAATTGGTTGCTGCTTCCGACACGACCACATGGAGATGCGGATGCAGAATGCTCCCTCCCGCTTCCGGCAGGTAATTCCAATTGATCGAAGCATACATTACTTCCTCTTCCGACCGGAGTACCTGCTGAATATATTGTTGTGCTGCCTGGAATGCATCCCGCATCATTGGGATTGTAAAGTTCTTCAGGGTGACATAATGTTCTTCGGAGAGTACGACTACCCCATTATGCTTGCTGTAAGGAAAGAGATTTGGAAATACGACCGATTCTCCCTTCCGAATCCTTCCTTCCGGGGATATCTCTTTCGGGAATACCGGCGTGAATGCCTCCAGATTCTCGGGGCAGAACGGGCATTGGTCACCGCCGGTCTCTACCCCTTCCTCGAAATAGTCCGTTTTAGCCGGTTGCATCCCGGGATCAACGACCAACCTGGAAGATTCCCCGGTGAGCGGGTCGAATCGCACCTCTGTCTTCTGCTCTACCCTATCGCCATTCTTATAAAAGCTGAAAACTTCCTCCTGACTGACAAATAACGGATTCATTCAGCATCTCTCCTCCTGTAGGGTTTTCTTCTTTATGTACCTGGTTTGCATGATCGATCGATTAAAAATGGAAGTGATTTATTTATTGGAGACCTTGCTCCATAAAAAAGCCGCTCCATTTACAGAGCAGCCTGACACTAGTTGTTGCTTCTTCCCTGGACACCTGGTTTATGAAGGTCGCGTTTCTTGATCCACACCCGGTCCTGGTTGGTATTCTGAGGAAACTCCTGGCCTGCTTCCATCTCCAACTGGCGCGGGTCTTCCACGTTGCTTCCCGTTTCACCTTTTTCTATATATATGCCATTATTCGGTGCTTTATCTCCTGCTTTGAATCTTGACTGTTCACCCATTTGATTTCCTCCTTCTGGACTTTTCCTTAGTATGGATTACCGGAGGAATAATTATGAATGGAAGGCTAGCGATACAACGAAAAAGAACACCTCCATACGCACGGAAGTGTTCGTTTGTACAATTTATTTTTCACTTGTAATGGTGGAAATGTATTCGCTCACTACCTCATACACATAGTCCTGATTTGCTGTAGCGGTGTTTGGATCATATTCCCCGCCGTTGGTTTTATTATTGGAGAGAATCCTGATACCGAGGAAAGCTGTATCATATGCCTTGGAAATCTGCGCCGCCGAGGCAGTTTCCATCTCCTCTACCGATGTGCCGAAGTTCTCATGAATCCATTCAATGCGATCGACCTCATTGTTCCAAAAGTCCGCAGAGCCTATCGTGCCTTCCACGACCTTCCCTTTTGTATGGGTATCTTTCACTGCATGGGCAGCTGCCAGGAGATCCTCGTCTCCTTCATAGTAACGGGCCTTTTCTGCGTCAGGGTCTTCCCCAGCGCTACCTTCAGAGGCCATCAAATCCATCGGAATCCATTCGGTTACCTCGATTCCTTCGCCTTCGTCCCGGTCACCTGTTTTCAATGCTCCAATATTGACCGTTCTTTTTCCAAGCACAATATCATATACATTCAATTCAGGATCATGTCCGCCAGAGGTTCCCTGATTGATAATGGCGATTGGATTAAATTTCTCTATCGCGATTGCTGTAGCTGCAGCTGAATTTTCCATTCCCTTGCCGGTTTGGGTGACAATCACAGGATAATCATCCACCGTACCCTTATAAAACACAAAGTTGCCAGAGGTTTCTTCTTCTACGTTTTCCAGGCGTCCTGCAAATTCCTCCGCCTCGATCGGCATTGGTCCTTGAACAATGATCGGCCGTTGTGATTCATTATCCTCTGTTTCCGCTTCCGATTGGGATGCAGAACTGCAGCCCGCGGCCATCAGTAATACTAAAGCCATCATGCATGCAAAAATAATATGATTCCTTGATTTCCTCCATTTCTGATCCATTCTGTATTCCTCCCAGTTGTCTGATTTACTCGTTAATATAAAAAGGTCCAGAAAGTACGGAGTTGCCTCCACCTTCAGGACCATTTGAAAAGTCAAAGTACACGAAGCACTATCCAGATGGCAATATCCGGAAAATACCGTGTACTTCAACTCGTAGTCCGGTTCTTTTGCGGGAACCAGGTAGAGACTCTCGGACCATATTACCAAGTATATACGAGTATTTAATGTAAATTGTTTTACTGTGCAAATATATCAGACAAGGTAGAGGAAATCAATGAAAATATGAACTTTTTTTGCTTATACTCAAATAATGTTCGTGTTTTACAGAAAAACTTATGGTTCATTTGGCGGAGATGAGCACATTTACCGCCTAGTACGAATATGGTATGGTAACTATGAAGATTGAGGTGGGTTTCATGAATTACACCGTACAGCCTGGCGACTCCCTGTACAGGATCGCCCGCAGATTCCGTACGACCGTCAGCCATCTTCTCTCCATCAACCCTCACATTCAGGATCCAGATGTCATCTATCCTGGCCAACTCATCAACCTCCCCGCTAACGCGCTTTCATTATGTCCATTCTTGGTGCAAGGGGATCGGGGACCTTCCGTCAGAAGGCTCCAATATCTGCTTTGCTTTGTAGGATTATATACCAGCGCCATTGACGGCCTCTATGGCCTAAGGACACAGCAGGCTTTGCTGATGTGGCAGCGTTCCATCAAGGAATTGGATGTGACAGGTGTCGTGGATGAAGAAACATGGACATCACTTGGCGCACAATGCGAACCCAGACCATCCATTATCCCCTATACCGTCCGTCCCGGCAGCAGCCTATTCCAGATTTCTCTGTGGTTTGGCACTACAATAGAAGAAATCATGCGAATCAATCCGCAAATCACCAATCCAAATAGGATTCATGCCGGCCAGATCATCTACATACCTCCTAGTCACACGAATGGCTGATTTTCTTCCTGGCCTTCCACGAGCAAAGAAGACTCTCAGGCCGCAAAACGGGCTAATAGTTTAACCACTATGAAAAAAATCAGGCTGCCGAGACATTTTCGACAGCCTGAAGACTGGGCTCCATTCCAAATATGAACAATCAATTATTTTCGGAGCGAGTCCTTTGTTTGTTCGGAATTTCCTTTGGTTATATCATTTTTGACCCAGCCTCTTTGATCCTGTAGGACTAAATCGTTTCTCTGAAAGCAGCAGAAACTTTATCAAATTCCTCATCACTATCAAGAGGGGTGAAGTCTCCATCCTCATCGACCTTTAAAAAGAAAATATCAATGTCTTCATCACTTTCTTCCTGGATGTCCTCCACAAATCCTACAGCTACATACTGCGTGCCGTCTATATCTTGCTTTGCCAATACTTCTGCCTGATGTTCCTGCTCACTTTCTTCCGTAATAGTAAAAATCTCTCCCACTTCAACATGTTCCTTGTCCATACAGCATCACTGCTCCTTTCAAAGATCTTCATTTAGTTTCTACTATTTATATTTCCTAAAAATGGGGGCTTCATGCAGGGAAGGCGGATTTCCTTTTAAACAAGACAAACAAAAAATCACCCATGGAGAGTGGGACATCTCCATGGGTGATTCACGTGCGTCATGAACAAACTTCGAATGCCTTCTATTCTATACGGATAATATCTTTCTGCTTCCGGTCGATGGTACCTTCCTGTTGAAGAACAACTTTTTCGCCATCCTTCAGGTTGGTGAACACAACCGGCGTAATGATCGATTTGGCATTCTTTTCAATGAAATTCAAGTCTGCTTGCAATAGCGGCTGACCAGCTTCCACAAAGTCGCCTTCTTCTATCAGCAGTTCGAACCCTTCGCCTTTCAGGTTGACGGTATCGAGTCCGACATGGACAAGGACTTCCCTGCCGCCATCGGACTGGATACCGATTGCATGCTTCGTCGGGAATACATTCACTATTTTACCATTGACCGGGGAAACGACCTGTCCCTCTACAGGCTCGATAGCAAAGCCATCCCCCATCATTTTGCCGGAGAAGACTTCGTCCGGCACATCAGTGATTGGGAGGATTTTCCCTTTCAATGGAGAGATGATCTCTTCATCAACGAATTCATTCTGCAATGCTCCCGGATTGACTTCCTCTACCTGTTGCTGGACTTCTTTCTGCTGATCCGTTTCGACCGGGCGAGGTGTCTTGCCGGATATAATGTCCTGCATCTGTCCTTTAATTGTTTCGGAACGAGGCCCGAAAATGGCTTGGATATTATCCCCAACTTCCAATACTCCGGAAGCTCCCAGGTTTTTCAGCTCCGCTTTATCGACATCAGCGATGGAATTCACTGATACACGGAGACGGGTGATACATGCATCTAAATGGGAAATATTCTCCTGCCCGCCCATCGCGTTCAGAACGTTATAGGCAAGTTCGCCTTTGCCTGCTTTTCCTTCCATTTCCTTCTCCTGCTCTTCATCAGCCTTTTCACGTCCTGGTGTCATCAAGTTGAATTTATAAATGAAGAAACGGAAAAGGAAATAATAGACAACCGCGAAGATGAGACCGAGCACAATGGCAATCCACCATGGTTCTTGACCCGGCAGAATTCCAAATAGTGCAAAGTCGATCGCACCACCAGAGAAAGTATACCCGATATTCACATCGAACATGGCCATCAGTACGAATGCCAGGCCATCAAGAACGGCATGGATAAAGAATAATACCGGTGCAATGAATAGGAATGAGAATTCCAATGGTTCCGTAATCCCTGTCAGGAATGAGGTCAATGCAGCTGAACCAAGCAGTCCGGCAACAGCCTTCTTCCTTTCAGGACGTGCTGCATGGTACATGGCAAGTGCTGCTGCCGGCAGACCGAACATCATGATCGGGAATTCACCGGCCATGAAGTTACCTGCCGTAATTTCTACACCTTCCCGCAATTGAGCAAAGAAAATGGTCATGTCACCGCGGACAATGTCCCCAGCCGCAGTAGTATATGAACCGAACTCATACCAGAACGGTGCATGGAAAATGTGATGCAGACCGAATGGAATCAGCAAGCGTTTGATAAACCCGAAGAAGAAAACAGCAAGATAGGTGCTTTCCTCCATCAGCCAATGGGATGCACTGTTCATAGCTTCCTGGATCGGAGGCCAAATGACCATCAGCAGCAAGCCAACAACAAACGATACAGCCGCCGTCATGATCGGAACAAACCGTTTACCGGCAAAGAACCCGAGGAAGGACGGCATTTCGATGTCATGGTAGCGCTGGTAACAGAATGCGGCAATCAGTCCGGCGATGATTCCGCCGAACACCCCTGTCTGCAGGGTTGGTATTCCTAGCACATTTGCATAGCCCGGATCGTCAGCCACCATATCCGGTGTCACTCCAATCCAGGAGCCCATTACCTGGTTGAGTACCAGGTAGCCTACGAGCGCAGCAAGCCCGGCTGCACCGTCTGCTGCCAACCCGATTGCTACACCAATAGCAAAAATGAGCGGCAGGTTGTCAAAAATAATCCCGCCGGCGTCTTCCATTACCGTAGCGAGCAGCTGGATCCAGTCTGCTCCCAGAAACGGAAGATAATTGAGCATGGTGTCCTGCTGGGCCGCATTACCGAATCCGAGTAGAAGACCAGCAGCCGGCAGCAGAGCAACTGGCAGCATCAATGCCTTACCGACTTTTTGAAGCACGCCAAAAGCCTTTTTCATAAATAAAACCTCCAATGGATGAGTAGTAAGCGCTTAAAATGAGACAGCACAGATTAAGGAGTTTTCCCTTGGAAAACATAAAAAGGCATGAGTAAAAAACCAGTCAACAGCAGGGACAGGAGATAGTCTTCTCCCGCATCCTGTGATTGATGATTTCTCACTCATGCCTGATCGTATCAGTTACACGTAAGAACGTAATTATTCAAATTTAGTGCTGAGTCGCTGCAGATGCATGGTCAGATATACTGCTTCCGCATCATATACAGGTTTCTTGAGTGCTTGTTGCATCACTTTAATCAGCTTCCAGGACAAATTATAGCATACTGGATATTCCGTTTTCAAGAGGCTTGCTATTTTTGTCGGCTCCTCCAGCTTTTCTCCTTGGAGGACCCGTTCAATCGTATAACGGAGATGCCGGACCAACCGCACATATTCGACCCCTTCACGATCCATGGTGATATCCAACTGTTTCTCCGTCAAATCAATCAATTCACTGACAAGCTGTGAATACTGATTGATATCGGATATCGTTTTATTGGCAATCGCACTGTGGACATGGAGGGCCACAAAGCCGACCTCTCCTTCCGGCAGCGAAATTCCCAGGGATTGATTGATATAATCGACCACTTCCGAGGCAATCTCATACTCAGCCGGATACAATGCTTTGGTCTCTTTGAGGAATGGGTTCCTGATTTCCAACCCACGGTTCAACCGATGAATCGCAAACATCAAGTGGTCGGTCAATGCCACATGCACCTGCTCATTGAGCATGGTTTCCGCCCGTCTGCGGATCATCTCGATCGAGGCGATAATGGCATCCAATGTCCCTTCCTCCATCTGCGGCACCAGCTCCATGTACTGCTCCTGCTCTTTCTGGCTGCGGAGCACGAACAGCTTTTCAACGGTCTCCTCTCGGATGGTATCCCTTCTTTTTTTATGGAAGCCGATTCCTTTGCCAATCAGGATGACTTCCTGCTGGCCTTCATCCTCGGCGATCAGTACGTTATTATTCAACACTTTCTTGATGGTATAGGTATTCACGTTTCTTGTCCCCTTAATTGAACCTCTCGGATTACTGATTGATCGTATCACGATGTAAGCGATTTTTCCAGCAGGTTGCTGGCTCTTCCGTATGGAAGGCATATAAAAAATCCGGAACGAATTCCGGATTTTCATGGTTATTTTCCCAATGCTTCCCGATCAGCTATAACTTGGACATTGGGGTGGCGCCAAAGAACGGAGGCAGGAAATTCTTCGCTCACTTCGCCTTCCATCAATCGGGCCAACGCCTCCCTTTTATTGCGGCCGGAAACCAGCAGGAGAATCCGCTTGCTTTCCATTATGGTCTCAATTCCCATCGTGATCGCCTGCTTTGGCACCTCCTCCAAGGAAGGGAAAAACCTGGCATTCGCCCGGCGTGTGGACTCTTTCAAATCCACTACATGGGTCCTGCTGTCAAAGGGAGTACCCGGTTCATTGAAGCCGATATGGCCGTTTCCTCCAAGGCCCAGCACCTGCGTCACCACCCCGCCGGCAGCGGCGATTTCCGACTCGTATTTCATACACTCCTTCTCGAGGTTTTCCGCCATCCCATCCGGCAGATAGGTATTCTTGTCCTGGACGTCGACATGGCTGAAGAACTTCTCCTTCATATAGTGATAATAACTATTGGGATGTTCCCACGGCAAATCCACATATTCATCCAGATTGAATGTTCTGGTCTTCCTATAAGAAACCTTTCCCCGCTGGTACTGCATGATCAAATACTGGTACAGTCCCTCGGGCGTTGATCCTGTTGCAAGTCCCAATGTCGGAAGAGACCTCGCTCTCATCTCTTCCAAGACAATTTCACCGGCCTTTTCACTCATATCCTGATAATCTTCAGCTTCCATCCATTCCATTTTATCCGCCCCCCTGATAGCCGACTACACCACGACAAATCGTATATTTCACATCCAAACCGTCATCCACCAACAGGATATCGGCATCCTTTCCAGCTGCAATACTTCCCTTCCGATCGAAAAGGCCTATCTGCTTGGCCGGATTGACGGATGCCATTTGAATGATATCTTCCATGGACACACCATCCAGTCCATGCATCCTTTTGGCCCCGTCTTTCAGTTTCAGAATACTCCCTGCCAAGGTACCGTCTTCCAGGACCGCACGGTCATCGGCGACCCTCACCGGCTGACCGCCGAGGTCATAGTCACCTGCTGGAAGACATTTCGCCCTCATTGCATCTGTAATGAGCATCAGCCGCTCTGCTCCGGCATTTCGATAAATAAGTTCCAGCATCTCGGGAGCTACGTGAATACCGTCAGCAATCAGTTCCGCCCGGAGCTCCTTCATTAGAAATACTGCCCCGACCACTCCTATGTCCCTGTGATGGATACCTGACATGGCATTGCATAGATGGGTAACCTGACGGACACCTGCCTCGGCCGCCCGTTTCATCCCGGCAAAGTCTGTTCCAGTATGGCCTGCCGAGACATTTACACCATCTCGCACCAGCGCACGGATAAATTCCCCGTCAAGGTCATGCTCCGGTGCCAATGTGACTGTTTTGATGCGGCCGCCGGAAAGCTTCTGCCATTTGCGGAAAAGGGAGATGTCGGGCTTGATGATATGCTCCACAGGCTGGGCACCTGCCCGTTCCCCGTCGATAAAGGGACCTTCTAAATGAACACCGGCCATTTCTGCATGCCCAGCCTTCGTCCGATAGGAAGCAGTGGTAGCAAGTGCCTGTTCAATCGCTTCCGGGGACTGGGTGATGGTCGTCGCCAGAAAGCAGGTGGTACCTTCTTCCGGCAGGACACCTGCCATGGTGTCGAATGCTTCTTCCGTGGCATCCATGACATCCGCTCCATTTGCTCCATGAATATGTCCATCAATGAATCCTGGAATAGCATGCCAACCATGACCATCAATAAAGTGGGCATCCTTTGGAAACACAGCAGGTGCCTCCGGATAAATTTGGGCAATCCTGCCGTTCTCCAAAAGGAGAGAACCATGATCAATGACTCCGTTTTCCGAATGGATTGTTGTATTATGAATGAACAGCTTTCCCACCAGCATGCACCCTTCCCTTCAAACACGCTCTATTCCTATTACTTAAAGTCTATACCGGAGTAACATTTCTATCAAGTGATTGGAGAGACAGATAATATCACCGCCTATTTATTCAAAGGGGTTTTCGCATGGACTGGGAGGGTAAAACGACCGGGGGAAGCGGGTGGGTGGTCACCGAGAGGAGATAAATTTGTAGTTTCTGCACAAAAGGGGATGATTTAATAGAAAGAGAGGATATGTTTCATGGAAAAGAGATGATGCTATCAAGCTTCACTGCTATTCATTCCATTTAGCCTTCAGTCTTTCTAGAAGATCCCTCGCTTTCCGCTCTCTTTCTTCCGTATGTTCCTGGTCAATGGCTGCATCCAACACCATGTCTCCTTCCAATCGGACATCAAGCCAGACGCCGTCCCTCACTCCTTCTGGCAACTCTGTTATAGGGATCATCAACTCTGCTTCATCCGGTTCAACCAGCAGGACAGCGTACTCCCCTTCCAAGCGGTCGACCACTGCTTCGGTCCATGTACCTTCTCCTTCCACTGTATGACCGAACATCATGGTAGATACATATAGAAGAGTAGTCAGCAGTACTTTTCCTGTTATATGGTGTCTCATCATTTCACCTCCTTGCCCCTATTATTTCAGGAATTCACCGTCCGTGCACCTTGCCAAAACAGTGTTTTGCTTGTCGCAAAACCATGGAAAAATCCAGTTTCCGTACAAGGAAATTGGTAAATATGGAGTGCAAACAAGTGCAAAAACCATTTTTACTTGTTTTAAAAATAAGTTAAGAAATATGAGCGCTACCTTCATCATAGAATCTGCCGACAGAATTTGGTAATCTATGAGACATACACGACCAACGATCGGAGGAGTGACATTGTACCGCCATTTATTGACATCCCTTATGCTTCTGTTCCTGCTGGCAGGCTGCGGGGAAGAGACGACCCAGGATCCAACAGACAGCACAGTCAAAACCAATACAGAAGACATTCAGGAAGAAGAAACACATGAACAAGGGGTTCCTGAGATGGAGCCCTCAGAGACAGACAATGAAGCAAAAAATGAATCAGATGAAAACACCAAGAGCAATGGAAAAGCACTATCAGACCTGAAAGTCCATTTCATAGATGCTGGGCAAGCGGATGCCACCCTGTTTCAGTTTCAGGATGGCGAGGAAAAATACACGATTCTTTATGATACGGGGGACTGGCGCGGCAATGATGTGGTCCACTATCTATCCAGTCAAGGTGTTGCTGAGATTGATGTGCTGGCGATCAGCCATCCGGATGCAGATCATATCGGACAGATGGAGGAAATTGTCGGCACCTATGACGTGGGAGAGGTGTGGATGACCGGGAATGAAAGCACCTCCGATACCTTCCAAGGAGCGATGGAAGCGGTGCTTGCAAGTGATGCAGGATATGAGGAACCGCGGGCAGGTGATGAATATGCTGTAGGGCCGATGGAAATCGATGTCCTCTATCCTGCCAGTATTACCGGCAACAGCAATGAAGAATCCCTTTCCCTGAAATTCACTTACGGGGACATGGAATTTCTGTTCACTGGGGATGCAGAAAAAGACGGCGAACAATACATGATGAACAGCGGCACCAGTGTGGAGGCTGATATCCTGCAGCTCGGTCATCACGGTTCTGACACATCAAGTGATCCATCTTTCATAGATGCCGTCGATCCTGAAGTAGCTGTCTACAGCGCTGGTGAGGGTAATAGCTACGGACATCCCAGCCCAGAGGTCGTATCCCTCATTCAGGACAGGAATAGTGATCTGTATGGCACAGATATTCACGGAACAATCGTAATCACCACGGATGGCCAAGAGTACCGTATTGCCACCCGGGAAGACGGTACCATCAGCCCGGAGAGCACGGATGATGCAGAGCCCTCTAGTTCAGAGGATACGGAAAAGGCAAAAGACGTCGCAGAGAGCGGCAACGGACAGGATGCAACTGACGGATGTGTGAACATCAATGAGGCCTCTAAGGAAGCCGTCCAGGAGATCATCCATATCGGCCCGGAACGTGCCGATGAACTGATCGAGCTCCGCCCATACCAATCAGTAGATGGCCTGGATAAAATCAACGGTATCGGCCCAGCCAGAGTGGATGATATAAAAGAAGAAGGAAAAGCATGTGCATAGAATAGGAGGGAGAAGATGAAAGGAATAGTCGACCGCTTCGAGGGTACTAAAGCTGTGATTCTTCTGGAAGAAATTAAGGAAGAGCTGATTGTCGACCGTGAAGAGCTTCCAGACGGCAGCGATATTAATACGGTAGTGCAGGTGGAGGATCAGGACGGCGAATACCGTGTGATAGCAAAGGATGATGCACAAACCGATGAACAGTCCGGAACAACATCAGACCTGATGAGCAAATTACGGGCAAAAAGCAAGGGAAGCAAGTTCAAGAAGAAGTAGATCCACCCATGCATTAGGACTGTTAGCACAAGATAGACAGATATCAAAGAGAAGAAGCTGCTTCCATTATGTTGGAAACAGCTTCTTTAATTTTGGTTCATTTTCATGTTCCTCTAATAAAGCACAGTCCTAATCAATTTTCTTCGGAGTCCATAAATCGAAACAAATCTCCATATACTAACTCATCTGAATAATGCAACTCTGTTTCTACCTTTTCACTTATTGCCGTACATTGATTTGATGCAGATGAATTGGTTTCTGAACCATTTTCTTCATCTATAGGTTTACCAGTTTGGCGATCGTAGCATTGTCCCATTGTGGAAACATAGTCTTCGCTGATAAAATCACCGTTTCTCAAAGCGATATAACCTTTTCTATCATCAGAGAACAGATCATTGCCAAAGTGAATGTCATCATCATCTTTTTCTATACCAGTCATGTTCAGGAAGGTTGGCTTAAGATCAATCTGTCCGCTGACCTCTGTCTTCACCTCACCTTTTCCATGTCCCGGAATGTGAATGAATAATGGCACCCTCTGCAACTGAACATAGTCATAGGGTGTTATTTCATCTTTATCCAGGTACTGGGCCATCGCTCTATTATGGTTTTGACTAATCCCATCATGATCGCCCATGATCACAATAATCGATTCTTCATATAAGCCGGAATCCTTTAAGTGGGTGAAAAACTCTTCTATTGCCTCATCCATATATCTGGTTGTCAGGAAGTAATTATTCAAAGTAGCCGAGTTGGAATCATAAGGTTCAATCGACCTGTCTTCTTCTTCCAATTCAAATGGAAAATGATTTGTCAGGGTAATCATCTTTGAATAAAATGGCTGTTCCATTGACTCCAAATATTTAATAGTCTGTTCGAAAAACGGTTTATCTTTCAATCCCCATCCCACCGAATTTTCTTCGTTAATCTCGTATGACTCCTCACCATAAAAGTGATCATAGCCAAGGCTCTCATACATCTGCGTCCGATTCCAAAAACTTTTATTATTTGCATGGAATGTCGCTGTTGTATATCCGTTGCCATTCAAGATCTCCGGCAGTCCATGATATTCATTTCCCCCATGGGTGAAGAAAACAGCTCCACTGGATAATGGATAAAGGGAGGTATCCACCATAAACTCAGCATCTGATGATTTCCCCTGCTCGGTCTGATGATAAAAGTTTTCGAAATAATAGGTGTCCTTGTCTTCCGTTAAACTGTTTAAAAACGGAGTGATCTCCTCACCATGCAGCTCATTGTCAATAACGAAGCTCTGTATGGATTCAGCATTAATCAAAATGATATTTTTATCTTCTGCTATTCCAGAAAGCTCTGACTCACCATCACTAGTGACATGCTTTTCAACATAATCCTGAATCTCCGGTATTTCATTTCCGTCTGCAAAAACCCTTTTTGTTTCCGCTCTTGTGTTCTGGACAATATCATAGATATGATAGTTAAATAACCCGATATTCTTTACTAGATACTCCCGGTCGAACCCACGGGTGAATAACTGAGGTCTCTCCATTTCCGCTAAAAAGAAGTTGCCTACGAGCAATAAAAGGGAAAATACAAATGTGAGGACTTTTATGCCCTTTGGATAGCTGACTTTTTCTTTTTCTCTTCTTTTACTAAACAACCAAATAATCACCAAATCTGCAAATAACAGTAAATCATACGGTTCAATTAATGTGAGAATACTTGAACCCAAATCCCCCATATTACTAGCCTGGAAGAGTTGAGGTATAGTAATGAAGTCATTGAATGACCGATAAAATACTAAATTGGCATAGATAACCAGTGTGCCTAATAATGCAGTATAACGCAAAAACATCATTTGTGTTTTTGGCTTTTTAAACCATACACTCAGCCCGAAAATTAAAAAAGCCGATACAAAGGGATTGATAAATAAGATCAACTCCTGCATGGAGTTCTCCAATTCAATAGTGAGTATGAATCTGTAAACAATGTATGTTTTCAGTCCAAATAGTAATGTTGCTGTTACAAACAAGGGGATATGCATCTTTTTCATCAAGCTTGACCTCCACTAATCTTTATTACAATTTTCATATTAATTGACCCGCACCCAACCCGAATGATAATGATACGTTACCAATGGTAAATGGAGCGGCTGGGCACTTATAACAAAACTTAATTTATTATAAGTAGATATACATAATTATAGTCAATTATATTTCATACGTAAACTCAAAACAAAAAAAATACCGAATGATGCATGGAGCAATTCGGTATCATGCTTACAGTAGTATTCGACAATCTCCTATAAACAAAAGGTATGGTCAGGTCCCTTCTTACAACTTTGCCTTTGATAAAACTATAATATGGGTTGATTAGAAACCACTTCATGCATTTTTTAAAGTTATTTTACAATAAGCACCGGACAGTCGGCTCGTTTGGCAACTTTATGACTGACACTGCCTAACACAAACTCCTGTAATCCATTAAGTCCCCTACTTCCAATGACAACAACATCCATTTGGTTCTCATTTGCATAATTCACGATGACAGGGCCAGGTTCTCCGTGCAATATTTTTATTTCATGTGATACACCGGACTCTTTTGCCATTCTTTCTGCTTTCCTCATTTGCTGTTTGCGAGAATCATTCACATCAATGGTATTCCAATTATTCAACACATCTGTCTTCGCTTTATTCGCATCAATAACGTACACTATGTCGATTTTTGACCCTGCATTGCATTTTGCCAGATTTATTGCATTTTCCGCAGCCCGCTCAGAATGTTCCGATCCATCAGTTGCAAGTAATATCTTTTTATACACGTAAAATCCCCCTTAATGTGATTCCAGCTTATTTGCTAATTTACCTACTAATTCGGTGCTGGCTTCATTCAAACCTGTAACTTCCACATCCTTCCCGTTCTGTTCGAACCGGTCGATGATTTTTTTCATAGCCGCAACCGCAGAATCATCCCAGATATGGGTGCGCTTTAAATTAAGCTCCACCTGGTCAACGCCTTTTTCTTCATAATCGAATTGAGGAATTAATTCTGTAACAGATGCAAAAAAGAGTTCTCCTCTAATCTTATATACTTTTTTATCCCCGCTCCTAGAACTTTCCACACGTACTTGCGAAATTTTTGATACGAAAAATATCGAACTCAAAATGATGCCTGCAAAGACGCCAATCGCTAAATTATGCGTCAGAACAACTGTTAAAACGGTTACCACCATGACGATGGCATCACTTCTTGGAACAAGATGGATGGTCCGTATGGAATTCCAATCAAATGTACTGATAGCGACCATGATCATCACTCCCGCTAATGCTGCCATCGGTATCCTGATAACTATATCTCCAAGTATGACAATCAGCAGCATTAGAAATACCCCTGCTGCGAATGAAGAAAGTCTGCCCCTGCCGTTTGACTTAATATTAATGATGGATTGGCCGATCATCGCACAGCCCGCCATACCCCCGAAGAAGCCAGTTACAATATTTGCTATGCCCTGCCCCCTGCTTTCCACATTTTTATTGCTTTCTGTCCCAGTAGAATCATCCACAATAGATGCGGTTAATAAAGATTCCAATAAGCCAACGACAGAGAGTGCAAGGGAATAGGGCAGAATGATTAAAATTGTTTCTATGTTCACAGGGATCTCAGGAACAAGGAATATAGGAAGCGTTTGAGAGATGGATCCTATATCCCCAACACTGCGCATGTCAAGGTTCATAAAAATCGCAATGGATGTTACCACTACCAACGCAACTAATGTGGATGGAATCGTTTTTGAAATATACGGGAACAAGTATATAATCAGCAGTGTCACAGCTACTAACAGGTACATCACCCATGACTCCCCAACAAAGTGCTCCAACTGGGGAATGAAAATCATAATAGCTAAAGCGTTTACAAAACCTACCATTACGGAACGTGGGATAAACTTCATATATCTCGCTAATTTCAATATACCGAATATAACTTGTATTATACCTGTTAATATGGTAGCTGCCAATAAATACTGAAGCCCATGCTCTGCAACCAGATCAATAAACAGCAAGGCCATCGCTCCGGTAGCACCGGATATCATAGCAGGTCTTCCACCAACAAATGCAATCACTACAGAAATGGTAAAAGAAGCATACAAACCAACCATAGGATCGACTCCTGCAATTATTGCAAAAGCAATGGCTTCAGGGATTAAAGCAAGTGCCACCACCAACCCGGACAAAATATCAGCTTTCATATTACCAAACCATGATTGTGCATAAGTAAACTTAACCATACATATCCTCCCTTTAGTCATCCATAGGATGTGCAAAATAAAGGGGGAGTATGTTTCATTTACAAATTAGATATTCCGCAGACTATAAAACGTGAGTTCTATAAACTGAACCCACGTTTCGTATTTCTGTCCATTTTCATTTCACAATAAGGACCGGACACTCTGCACGTTTAGCGACCTTATGACTGACACTGCCCAGTATAAAGGATTGTAGATCACTCAACCCTCTGCTTCCGATTACCACACAGTCAAACTTGTTATCATTTGCATACTCTACAATCTCCGGACCCGGATCTCCATGGAGTACTTCGCGATGAAAATTCATTCCTGAATTCTTCAATAAATCTTTTATCGGTCCCAGTCTTTCTTTCCGCTTTTTTCAATTTCAAATTTATTCGCTGCATGTAAAACATCTTCTTTAGCTGTACTGCTGTCGACGACATAAACGACGTCAATTGTTCCCTGAAACTTTTCTGCAAGTTCTATTGCATGGTAGGCAGCCCGCACGGAATTCTCTGAGCCATCTACCGCTAATAGTAATTTCTTAAACAAAAATCCCACCTCACTGTAAGTTTTATAATGAATTTTATTAATGACCGGAAGCATTGGAAAGGCCGCCTATTTGGCTCTTCAATTGCTTGCTTTCCGCATTCAATCCCCTATAAGTTACTTTTATATTGTTCTGAGCAAACTTCATCTCTAACTTATCCAATGCCCCGATCGCGGAATCATCCCAAAGATGTGCGTTCGTCAAATCAATTTCGACTTCTTTTACAGAATCCTCGTAATTGAACTTGTCAGGAAAATCGCTAACGGAGGCAAAAAACAATTGACCTTCCACACGATAGAGTTTTTTCTCGTCTTTTAACACATTCTCTTCTGTCACTTTCACTTTGGAAATTTTAGAAGCAAAGAAAATAGCACTCAGTAGTACACCAGCAAAAACACCAATAGCCAGGTTATGCGTCACCAGCACGATGGCTACAGTGGTCACCATGACGGCCGCATCTGTTCGTGGAAGCTTAGCCAGATTTTTCACAGATGACCAGTCAAAGGTGCTGATAGATACCATGATCATGACACCAGCCAGAGCTGCCATAGGTATTTGAACTACCACACCGCCTAATACCATGATCATGGCCATTAATACTACGCCAGCTACTAGGGATGATAATCGGCTGTTCCCGCCGGATTTCACGTTGATGACGGACTGTCCCAACATAGCACAGCCGGCCATTCCGCCAAAGCACCCGGTAACAATATTCGCGATGCCCTGTCCACGGCTTTCTTTATTCTTATTACTCTCTGTATCTGTCATATCATCCACAATATTGGCTGTTAACAGAGACTCTATCAATCCGACAATTGCTAAAGAGAAGGAATATGGAAGAATAATCATAAATGTTTCCAATGACAGGGGAACATCCGGCAGTAAAAATGCGGGCAGCTGCTGTGTCAGCGTTCCCATATCTCCAACGGTCCCTACATTAATATTTCCGTATATAGCTATGGCTGTAACCACCACAATTGCTACAAGGGTAGATGGTACGGCCTTGGTTATCCGTGGCAGCAAATAGATAATCGCCAAGGTTAAACCGACAAGAGCATACATTACCCATGTTTCGCCAACAAAATGCTGTAACTGGGATGTGAATATCATGATGGCTAGTGCGTTGACAAACCCGACCATGACAGAACGAGGGACAAACTTCATCATTTTGGACAGTTTCAATACCCCAAACAATATTTGAATGAATCCCGTTAAAATCGTCGCTGCCAATAAGTACTGCAGGCCATGATCAGCAATTAAGTCCACCATAAGTAATGCCATTGCCCCTGTGGCCCCCGAAATCATTCCCGGCCGGCCACCAACAAATGCGATAACTAATGCTATACAAAAGGATGCATATAGACCTACCATTGGATCTACACCAGCGATGATCGAGAAGGCAATGGCCTCAGGTATCAATGCTAGTGCTACAACGATCCCCGCCAGTACATCTCCTCTTACATTACCAAACCATGCTTGTTTTAATTGATCAGCTTTCAATTTATCACCTCTTATAATTGTTATAATCTAGTAACTTTCGACTCTCACAAAAGTTAAGCTCCGTCTTCAACAAATCGAATCATACCATAGGAATTCCCGGGTGCAAAACCGCAAGTAAACGCAATCATTACCCACATGCTTAATTTTACTTAAATTATCTCCTTTTTCCTATCTCATTTTACATAATATATAATTTACTATAAATGATTATAATTAATTATAACTGAGTATAATTCAACCCTTTACACGGATCCGAATAATTATCGCCCTACAACAAAAAACTGCCTGTGGACTGATAGCACAATCCACAGGCAGTTTTTCAGAACTTATTATCTCGGGTAGTTGAAGAATCCTTCTCTTCAAGTAGTTATTTTCATTCCTTCGCCTGATCGTAGGCATTCACTTCAAACAGATCAATCAATTCAATATCCGGATGCTTGTCGCGGAACCAATTGAGCGAGAATTCATTTTTGAACAGGACCACGGGGTTGTTTTCCCGGTCCCGTA
The DNA here is from genome assembly GCF_042643145.1 of Virgibacillus xinjiangensis. Classification (NCBI taxonomy): domain Bacteria; kingdom Bacillati; phylum Bacillota; class Bacilli; order Caryophanales; family Bacillaceae; genus Virgibacillus; species Virgibacillus xinjiangensis. The sequence continues at coordinate 3,672 of NZ_JBHRSA010000058.1, read as the reverse complement.
CAAGCATGTTCCGCTCGTCGAACAGGGAATTGTCGACTTGTTCCTCTTTCATCCAGCGGGGGATTCTGTCGCCGATCGTTTCGAGTAGCACTTCCACATTATACTCATTTTTCATCCGGTATTGGAACACCTCATACTGCAATTCGCCAACAGCTCCCAATATATACGAACCGCCGCGGCTGCCGTGGAAGAGCTGGATGGCTCCTTCCTGTACAAGCTGTTCGATCCCTTTATAGAACTGCTTTGCCTTCATGACGTTTTTGGCAGACACACGCTTGAACTGCTCCGGCGGGAACTGTGGCAGTTCATTGTATTCAAAGCCGCCTTTGCCCTCTGCCAGCGTATCACCGATTTGATACATATTCGGATCATAAATTCCGATAATATCGCCGGCATAGGCTTCCTCTACGGTGTCACGGGAGGAGGCGACAAACTGCTGGGACTGGGCGAGCTTCAACTGCTTGCCAGTCCGTGGGAGGGTCACACTCATCCCCCGCTCGAATTTTCCGGAACAGACACGCAGGAAAGCAACACGGTCACGGTGGGCCGGGTTCATGTTTGCCTGAATCTTAAAGACAAACCCAGAGAAATCAGGATCATCAGGGGAAACGAGCCCTTCCGTCGATCTTCTCGGGGCGGGAGCAGGTGCCATGGAGATGAAGGTGTCAAAGAACGTATCCACGCCGAACGGTGCCAATGCACTGCCGAAGAATACAGGTGTCTGCTCACCGGACAGCACAGAATCCAGGGAGAAGTCGTCCCCTGCTTCCTCGACAAGGGAAAACTCATCTGCTGCTGCCTGGTATGTCCCTTGGGATACCAAGTTCTCATATTCCGGTTGATCCAGTTCGCTGTATGGGATATAGGTCTCCTCCTCATTCCCATTATATTGGATGAACTGCTCGTTCTCCCTGTCAAAGATGCCGAGGAATCGCTTGCCCATCCCTGCCGGCCAATTCATTGGATATGTGCCGATATCGAGCACTTCCTCAATCTCCTCCAAAAGCTCCAGGGGTTCTCTCCCTTCCCTGTCCAATTTATTGATGAAGGTGAAGATCGGAATTCCGCGCATGCGGCACACCTTAAATAGTTTCAATGTCTGTGCCTCGATCCCCTTCGTTGCATCAATGATCATTACGACACTGTCTACCGCTGTCAGCGTCCGGTACGTGTCCTCACTGAAGTCTTCGTGCCCGGGGGTATCGAGAATATTGACACGGTACCCGTCATAGCGGAAGTTCATCACACTGGAGGTGACGGAAATACCGCGCTGTTTCTCAATTTCCATCCAGTCGGATGTTGCAAATTTACCGGATTTCTTCCCTTTTACCGTACCTGCCGACCGGATCAGATTACCGAACAGCAGGATCCGTTCCGTCAATGTTGTTTTACCGGCATCCGGGTGGGATATAATGGCGAACGTTTTCCGCTGGCTGACTTCATCCTTAAAACTCATAAAAAAAATCCCTTCTATATATGATAGTCCTCTTAAGAGGATTTTTGACAGATTCCAGGCAAAGTTAACATCATTTCATGTGGATGCGATCTTTGCCTTAACGACACAACGAAAACCCCCATACAAATGGGGGCCGGTCTTTAGTTATATCCTTTCACCATTTTTCAGCCGTTCAATGAATTCATTCAAATCTTCTTTTTTAACTCTCCAGTGCCTGCCTATTTTAAAACCGGGAATTTTCCCTTCCTGCACCAGTTTATAAGTGGTCATTTCACTAAGCTGCAGATATTCTGCGACTTGCGAGACCGTCATGATTTCCCTTTCCATAAAAGTGCCTCCAAATTCATAACATACCCTCATGATACCATAAACCTACCTATTTTTTAATAACCTTATCAGCCGTCACCCATTTTTACTCAGTTATAAGTAATTATACTCCTTTCAATTAAATGTATATTTTTTGAAATACCACCGAAATCAAGAGAATTACGCAGTAATTTAGAGTATAAACCAAATGGTCGCGTTTTCTTGACGTTTTGCAATCAACAAGGCCTGTGGTATTATTCGTGTATCCAAATTGAAGAATGCTTTTGCAACGCGTAAAAGTTGTTATAAAAAAACTAAAGAGAGGTGCTTTGATTGGATTTACAAACAATTAAAAGGCAATGGTTCGGCAACGTTCGGGGAGATGTTTTGGCAGGAATCGTTGTGGCATTGGCCCTGATTCCGGAAGCGATCGCGTTCTCCATTATAGCCGGTGTCGATCCGATGGTCGGTCTGTATGCATCCTTCTGTATTGCGGTTGTTATCGCATTTGTAGGCGGAAGACCGGGAATGATATCTGCCGCTACCGGTGCGATGGCCCTGTTGATGGTCGACCTGATTGCTGACCATGGCCTGCAGTATTTACTTGCAGCCACAATTCTTACAGGTATTATTCAGATTTTATTTGGTATCTTTAAGCTGGCGAAGGCAATGAAATTCGTACCCCGCTCTGTAATGGTCGGGTTCGTCAATGCTTTGGCAATTATGATTTTCGCTTCCCAGCTGCAACATTTTGTCGGGGAAACTTGGGTCATGTACGCATTGGTCGCACTGACCTTGGCAATCATCTATCTTTTCCCGAAAATAAGCAAATCCATTCCATCTACCTTGGTGGCTATTGTTGTCGTAACAGCAATTGCTATTTTTGGAAACCTGGGTGTGGGTACGGTTGGTGATATGGGAGCCTTGACTCAGCAGCTTCCAGTATTTCTGATTCCATCCATTCCATTCTCACTGGAGACACTGATGATCATTTTCCCTTACTCCTTATCGCTTGCCATTGTCGGTCTTCTGGAGTCACTTCTGACAGCAAATATAGTCGATGATATGACAGATACAGAGAGTAACAAAAATAAAGAAAGCCGCGGGCAAGGAATCGCAAATATTGTTGCAGGATTCTTTGGCGGCATGGCCGGTTGTGCGATGATTGGACAGTCGGTTATCAATGTGAAATCCGGTGGTAATGGCCGTTTGTCATCTTTGGTCGCAGGTGTCTTCCTAATGTTCCTGATTATTGTTCTTGGCGGATTGGTAGTACAGATTCCGATGGCAGCCTTGGCTGGTGTCATGATCATGGTGTCTATCAGTACCTTTGACTGGTCTTCCGTGAAAAACCTCGGGAAGCTTCCTAAAACAGATGCAGCTGTTATGGTCACTACAGTAGTCATTGTTCTTGTCACCCACAACCTTTCCATTGGTGTACTCGCAGGTGTGCTTCTGAGCGCTATCTTCTTCGCTGCCAAAATATCCAAAGTGAAGGTGACTGAGGAACTCGTGTGGACCGAACAGAAGAAAATCTATTACGTAGATGGACAGCTTTTCTTTGCTTCCGTCAATGATTTCCCAGCAAAGTTCGACTTTGCCGATTCTGTCAAGGAAGTAGAGATTGACCTGACGAATGCCCATCTTTGGGATGATTCTGCGATTGGCGCACTTGATAAGATTGAAATGAAATTTGAACAAAACGGTATTAAAGTCTCTTACACAGGTCTGAATGCAGAAAGTAAGCAGCTGAAGAGTAAAATCGGCGGGCTTTCCAATGCATCCGGGCACTAAAATACAGCTCCATAAACGAGTGGCTGTCACCTAAAGGTGACAGCCACTTTTTGTGTGCCCGGCATGTGCGCACGCTTTAGGGTTCGAGTCCCGAGCGGTGAAGGTCATTGTAGCCG